>JBEKNG010000085.1:0-12090 GCA_049523075.1 Paraburkholderia sp. | reverse complement strand
ATCTGAACCCGGGAAATCTCGAGATCGTCGGCCGCCTGAATGGCGAAGTCAAACAGCGCGGCAATACCTCAGACCTGCTGTTTTCGGTCCCCCGGCTGGTCGCCTACCTGAGCTCTTTCATGACGTTAGTTCCCGGTGACGTGATCATGACCGGCACGCCGTCGGGCATCGGGCCAATCAAGCCTGGCGACGTCTTCGAGGTGGAGATCGAAGGGATCGGGACGCTGTCGAATCCGGTCGTCGCCGAACAGTAGCGCGTACTGCTGCCTGGCGCCGGCGGCTATCGTCGGCCGCTGGCTGCAGCCGGGGCAAATCGCGCTAAACACAAACCGGCGAAAGATCACTCATCCGATCCGGTCACAGTCCGGGACCTTTCTGAAAGGCCCCGGACCGCTGCCACAGCATCACCGGACGCTATGCGCGCGTGGCGATCCATGCGTTCAATTCTGCGTGCGCCGTCTTTTCGGCACGAAGGTTATATTCCTCTGCCAATGGAGGCACATAAGTCAGCTCAAGGTTCATGCCGTTCGGGTCCCTCAGGTAAAGGGAGTGGAAAGTGCCGTGGTCAACGTAGGTGCCTTCGTAGCCCTCAGACGAGAGCTTTTTCCCGAAATACTCAACCGACTCACGACTGTCCAGGTTAACCGCGATGTGATGGTGATAGACCGTCGACACCGTGAACGGCGGCTCGCCATCGAACATATCCGGGTAGTCGAAAAACGCGATGCTGCTTCCATCCCCCATCTCGAAGAAGAAGTGACAGTACGGGGACGGTTTTCCGGTGAACACCTCGTCCGGAATGCGCAACGCAATCGTCATCGGCAATTCCAGAATATCTTCGTAAAAATGCCGCGTCTTTTCTGCATCCGTGGTGTAGTACGCATGGTGGTTAAGTCCGCGGATCCGGTTACGGGCCCGACGCGTGATTGCCCGTTCTTTGTCTTTCGGGTCGATAGCGACCTCGTTGACCGCTCCAAGAACATTCTGGTCATGGTGATGTGACATTCTCTTGCTCCTCCAACAAATTAAGGAAACGGCCCGCCAGGGCCGGTGATCAGGGTGCCGGCGTGCCTATGCGCGCGGCATGACAGAAGCAGTCGCGGCCGTGCCGGACAGCAATGGCTTTGCCCATTCGGCAACCTCCCGGCACGAAGCAAGCCATACGTCGTCGCTCGCTCGCACCCGGCGCAGAAATCTGCTCAGGACCTGCCATAGACATTCGTCCGCACCGAATAGATAGGGATGGAAAATGACCGTCAAATGCTGACCGGCGCTCACTGCTTCATCGAATGCGTGGTTAACCGTTTGCTCCCATTCATCAGCCGACGCGGGAGTGTCGCGATCACCGTTGGCCGCACGAAACCCGGCCAGGTCAGGATCGATCAGATAGGCGTCGACGTGCCGCCACGCGAACGGCAGAACGACCATTCCCTCCTGCAACCGTATACGCGTGTCGCTAGCGGACACAGGGGAACAATAGGTGAAGCCGTTCTCGTGCAGCAACGCGAGTGAGTCTGCGTCGATTGCGCCGCCTGGCGGACGAAAACCCGTCGGATCAACATCGATTGAACGGAGTGCCGCAACGCTCGTTGCCAGGTTCGAGCGTTGTTCATCCGGTGTCAGACGCCCCCAGTTCTCATGGCCCCATGAGTGCAAGCCGATTTCATGCCCCGCATCACGTAGCGCCCTCAGTTGTGCCGGATATCGTCCGGCGTTCACCGCCTCGATGAAATAAGTGATGCACAGGCCATCAAGCTCGGCCAGCAAACGGGGTAACACGTGGGTCGCGGTGTAGTGGTAGCCGACGGGGTCGGCTGCCGGCCAGCGGCCCATGTTGATATCGCAAGCTTCGCCAAGGTTATCGAAGCTCACACTGACGGAGGCCCGCTTGCCGGCGGGTCCCCACGCGGTAAAACCAGTTTTGTTCATCAGATCGTCCTGAAAACCCGCCCAGAACAGCCTCGCCCGGGGCGCGCTGCATGTGGCACGCCTTTGCCTCACATGGGAGAGAGACTACCGATGAATGCACACGTGTTCAACCCGGGGTTTACCATGTACCCTAGACTCGAATACCGCGCACACTAACCCAGCGAACGATACGCGAAGCCATATGGAGACACTCCACGGCGGGAAGGAACGCGCTGGGCGAAAATCAGCGCTCCATTCGCGTCAACCAGTCGCAATTACGACATTTGACCGAATCGGCCGCTGTTGAAATCTCGCGCAGCCTGCCGGATTTCATTCTCCGTATTCATTACAAACGGTCCATAGCCGACTACCGGCTCGTTGATAGTCTCGCCGCTTATTAGCAAAATCGTCGCGTCGCTCTTTGCCTTTAGTGCGATGCTTATCCCTTCCGTGTCGAGCAGCACCATCTGAGCTTCACTCGCTTCCTGATCTCCGTTGACAAGCACTGAACCGTTCAGAACGATTACGGCCACAGTTCGATTCGCAGGGACAACCAGTTCAGCAGCCCCGCCCTGCGTCAACTGCAAATCCCACACATCCATGGGTGTGAAGGTGCGTGCGGGGCCGCGATGACCTGCATGCTCGCCCGCGATAACGCGGATCGTGCCCGCACCATCGGCCAGTGGCACCGACGGAATGTCATCATTGAGAAGCGTCTGATAACCCGGTGCTGCCATTTTGTCCCTCGCGGGTAAATTGACCCACAACTGCACCATCTCCAGCGTGCCACCGGTCCGGGTAAATTCCTCCGAATGGAGTTCTTCGTGCAGGATGCCGGAGGCAGCGGTCATCCACTGGACGTCTCCCGGACCGATACGACCGCCACTTCCCGTCGAGTCACGGTGTTCCAATTCGCCCTGATACACGATCGTGACCGTCTCAAAGCCCCGATGAGGGTGCTGACCCACGCCACGCTGATGGGACGCCGGTGCGAACTGTGCCGGCCCGGCATAGTCGAGCAACAGGAAGGGACTGATTTGAGGTCCGAAAGAGTCATACGAAAACAGCGTGCGCACAGGGAAACCATCACCTACCCAATGCTTTGCGGGGCTGCTGTAAACACCGAGAATCTTCTTCATGACATGCTCCTGTTCGAGGCCGGTTCGACCTCGCTGAAAAGCAGAAGGTTAGTCCTGAAGCGACTTCGACAGTAGATACGTTGACGTATCAGTGCGTTCTATTCATGGGACAATCGCCGCGATCCGTGGAACGACCTCATCGATCTTCATTGCGCTCTTGAGCGTCTTTGTTGGGCCGAGCAATCGATTGACGAAAGTGACCAGCATTCGTTGGCCGGCACGACCATCACAATTCGTCGACCAGAAAATCGATCAAGCGGCGAATCCGCAACGAGAGATGACGGCGATTTGCATACACCGCATAGAGTTCGATATCGTTACACTGATCACCCGCCAGGCACTCGACCAAGGTGCCCTCGCGAAGATCATCTTCAATATCCCAGCGGGCCTTCAATACGACACCGCGGCCCTCCAGCGCCCAATCGTGGAGAACCTCCCCGTTATCGGTCGAGAGCGTGCCGGTGACCGGGACCTCACTTCGCGAGTTGTTCTCCCTGAATACCCACCGATCCATCAGGCGCTCGCCGAGAATCAACCGAATACAATTGTGACTGGCAAGCGCGGCCGGTGTTTCGGGTGCGCCGAATCGCGCGACATACGCAGGCGACGCGCACACTACGTGTGCGCTCGACAATAGCTTTCGAGCGATGACTCCGATGTCGGTCGGGAGACCAATGCGAATCGCGACGTCAAGACTGTTCCGGATGACGTCAAGTCCCTCTGATAGTACGAGTCGAACATCGATTCCGGGATGCTGTTCGCTAAAGCGGGCAATGAGCGGAGCAAGCCGTTTTCTGCCAATTTCCGACGGCACGCCGACACGCAGCACACCGACCGGCTCGCTGGCGTTTCGCGTAACCTCCTCCTCCGCATCCTTAACGCAAGGAGAATGTCCTGTACACGCTCATAGTACGTGCGTCCCTCCTCCGTTAGCTCCAGACTACGAGTCGTGCGAGTGGCTAGTCTGACGCCAAAGCGTCGTTCCAGCTTCGCAAGGCAGCGACTCACCAGAGAAGTCGATGAATCGAGCTGGCGCGCAACCGCGGAGAGATTCCCACTTTCGGCAATAGCAGCAAAAATACGAAGCTGACGGATTTCATCCATGGTTTGCATACCTACCTAAGACAGACGATCAGCACAACTCGAAACAGAGCCAGCGAAGTCCCCCGGCGATTCTCCCGGCACGATTTTGAATGAAAAAGGCGACATCACCCCTGACTCATGAGACCGTTCCAGGTCGCATAAGCCACGACTTCAGCCTCATACAACAGGTCAGGCCGCCGCGAAATTCAAAGTCAAGGTCAAGGTTTAGACCCGCGTCGAAAGACACTTCCCGGGCTTACCTGGGAGACGGAATCGACACCCAGGCAAGAAGCTTCCATTGACCATCGTCCTTGATCCAGGACGCGAAGAAGCGATTCTCCAGCACGCGGTCAGTTCCAGCGATGGTTGCTTCGATTCGTGCCCGCCCCATCAGCATGCCTACGTCGCCGTGCTTCCTGAAATTGAGGTCGTCGATTTGCGAGGAGCGGTACACCACGTAACCCGAGCGAATCGTTTCGAGATATTGCTCTTTCGTATCGGTGTTGCCCGTCGAATGCGTATACAGCAGCTCGTCTGCCAGCAGGCGCTCCAGCGCGCTGACATCACGAGCAATCATTGCCTCATAGCGCCGGTCATCGGCTCGCAGTAGTTCCACGAGCGTAGCATCGGAAGTTTCCATAACTTGCTTCCCAGTTTCAAAGATCGGTTTGATTCGGCCGACGCTCCGCGCATAGGGCCCTCCTCAGGAAGGCCTCCTGCACAAAACATCCCCCGACAACGGCATCAGTTGCCGACGACGCCCTCAGTCGGCAGCCCGGACTGCTGTTCGATAAGTTTGACTACAGTGAAGAAGTCGTCCTCGGCGCCCGCGCCTATCGTCGCGACTTGCATCAGTTGCCGGGTCGATGCCGTTACCGGCATAGGCATGCCCAGTTGACGCGCGGCCTCGAGCATCAGGTCGAGGTCCTTGAGGATCAACCGTGGCGACATGGTCGGCGAAAAGTCTCTTCGACGCAGCGCTTCTAGCTTCGTCTGGAGCCACGGCGAAGCAATCGGACTGGCGGAAATCCCGTCAATCATGGTGGTCCAGTCCAGACCACCCTTGCGACCGAGGGTCAACGCCTCGGCCATCAGCGGCGCGAGGTTCATGACAATCGAATTGATGACCAGCTTCAGGTAACGCGACTGTTCGCCGTCGCCCAGATAACGCTGAGCGCTGGAGAACGCCTGTACGACAGGCTGCACCTGCTCCCAGGCCGCCCGGGGCCCTGAAACAAGCACGGTCAGACGTCCCTGCTGTGCCAACGTGGGATTGCCCGAGACCGGCATTCGCAGATAGGCAATGCCGTGCTTTTCGGTCTCAGCGGCCACCCGCGCCGATGTCGCCGGAGAAATCGTGCTCAGGTCTACGAGCACAAGACCGGGCGTAGCCGCCTCGAGGATGCCACTCCGGCCGAACACCACAGCCTCGACCGCGCGGTCGTCAGGAAGTGAGCAGAAGATAAGTTTGCTCGCACGTGTGCAGTCCGCCGGTGCATCACATCGGGTTGCACCGGCTTGCTCCAATGCAGCACGCGCGGCTTCGTTTGGTTCGCAGACGGCGAGGTTGTAGCCCCCCTGAATCAGGCGCATCGCCATCGCGCTGCCGATACGGCCAGCGCCAATCCAGCCAATGGTTTCTGAAATCACCGGGGATTGATTGGGAACCTGAGGTTCCGCCGCGACTGGCATCGCGGTCGATTGACAGTTCACCATGCGCCAGCTTCCGGCCCTCTTGAGCCAGACATTGTTGTAACGGTTCGTCAGAAACCGCTCAGAGCCGTTCACCATCGCGTGAATGTTAGCGACGCCGCCGACGATGGCTACGTTGTCAAAGAGGCGCACCTCTTCCTCGCTGCGGGTTATCTCCAGATAGCGAATCGAACCGGCTGTCAGCCGCTCAAGGAAGCTCTGCTTGCCGTCTCTGACTGCCGAAGCGTGGGTCCAGACGAGCTCATCATCCAGAAGGCGTTCAAGCGTTTCGACATCCTGATTGACCATCGAACGGAACCGTTCGCTATCGAGCGCGAGCAATTCGATTTCAATTTCCATTTCACTCACAGCAACTCCTGTGCAGTTGAACTCGTTGCTCGAAGGCGGCAGTTCCACCCACGGGCCCAGACGGATGTAAAACCCCCGTCGTACTCTGACATCAATCATCCACGCCGAGACTGGAAGCAGGAACGGAGAACACGCTTCGGGCGCCCGTCAGGTGATTTCCAAGCTCATTCCGACACGGAGGTCGACTGCCACGCCACGAAGCGCCAGGCATCGCCCTCGCGAAACCAGACATTGGTATATCGGCTGCGAAGCGAGCGCTCGGCCCCGCCGAGACGAACCTCCTGGACGACAATGCCAGACGCGACGGCAGCGTCGGCCGAGATGACGTACTTCTCGTCCTCGCGACGCATGGAGAGCTACTGCGTAGCGCCGCTTTCGATCTTGGCCAGCAACGACTGCTTGCTGTCGACGTGAGCGGACGAGTGCGTCCAGATGAGCTTGTCGCTAAACAGTCGATCAAGCGCCGCGATGTCAGCGCTCGTCATCGCGGCGCACCGCTCGTCCTCGAGGCTTTTCAGGTCAACCGTTTGTATCGTACTCAAGTCTTACGCCATCATTTGATCGGCGAAAAAGCGGTCGGCACCAGAATCTTGGTTTCCATCGCCTCAATCATCCCGAGAAGGGTCTTTAGAACCGCTTGCCAGGCCGGGTCCGCATACAGCGCAGCACGGCAGCGTGCACGTTCGTTCAGGTCGGCGTAGCCCCACATATGAATGATCTGGTTAAGCGGCCCGATCTCGGTCGAAAAATATCCGACCATCTGGGGAAGATGCTTCTTTTGAATCTCCATGACCTCTCGCTCGTAGAAGTCAAGATAAGCCGGCACAGCGCCGGGTTTGACCGTGTAGGTCCGTTGCTCGACAATCATCGCCAATCCTTCCTATGCCTGAACCTGGACGGCCAGATGGCCGATCCCTTCGATTTCCGCGTCGATCCTGTCGCCGCGCTTAAGGAACGTGCCGGTCTTAAGACCCACTCCGCTAGGCGTTCCAGTCATGACGACATCGCCGGGTTCGAGAGTCACGTGCTCCGTGATGGCAACCAGTTGCTCGGCGATGTTCCAGATCATCAGACTGGTTCGCGCATGCTGCTTCACTTCCCCGTTAACCTTGAGGGTCATTTGCAGATCGTCGGGATTGATCTGGCCAGCAGGCACGATGCATGGACCGAGCGGGTTGCTGAAGTCAAACGCCTTGCCGCCGAACAGATCGAATTTCACCAGATGCTTCGGGTGAAACTGCCAGTCACGCGCCGACAGGTCGATACCAATTGTGTAGCCGGCGATGCAGGACATCGCGTTTTCGATCGTGAGCCGGGTCGCCCGCTTGCCGATGACGACGGCCAGTTCGAGTTCCCAATCGAACTTTTCCGTCTGGATGGGATAAGGCACCGAAGCACCGCTACCGACAATCGCCGTGGTGGGCGGTTTCATGAACAGGCACGGGATTTTTGAAGCCTTGTCAAAATCCACATAACCCGCATCCTCGTGCATGTGGTCGAGATAGTTGGCGCCCAGCATGATCAGCTTGTTCGGGTAAAGCAGCGGCGCGAGAATATCATCGGCCGATTTCGGCGCCTGAATCTCGCCGGGCGAGCCTTCGGACGAGAGACGCGCTGCGAGGTTGGCGAGACGCTTGCTAGACTGCTCCCAGTCGTCGAAGAGCTGCATCAGGCCGCGAGCGGATGCCGCGGGGAAGCAGATCCGGCGCCACCGTCGAAATTGGCCAATAGCGGCGACCGACCTCGATCACCGGGGTGGGCTTGCCTTCGTGACGGAAGGTGGCGAGTGTGTATGAAGTAGTCATGGGTATGGGTTTCCGAAGTGTCAAGAGGCGGCGGGGCATCCGACGTCACCCTATGAAAAAGAAAAGGTCAGTTCCAGGTTCGGCAATGCGCGTCAGCTGGTCATATTTCGCGAGGCGTTCCGAGTTGCGCACGGAGCCGATCTTGATTTGACCTGCACGGAAGGATGTATCAAGTCATCTCCATGGGTTAGTTAAACCACCGATTCGCGAACGTCATATCACCGCTCAGCAGTGTCTGAGCTACGCGTCGGATACCGCCGGTGTCGAGCTCGGGAACGTAATCGACAGGTGAATCACTATCGAGACGCGCCAGCAGCAGGCATCCAAGCAGCGGCAGAAGATGGGCGTCAAAGATCGCAGGACCCTCGACGAGATAGCCTTCGACGAACGAACGCTCAGCGGATAGGAGCTCGTCTACCTTTACGTCCCGGCGGTGCGCCTTGAGTATCAGGTGAGCGAGCACAAACGCCACGTCAAAACGGGGATCGCCCCAATGCGCGACCTCCCAGTCGACCACCGTCACAGTTGCGTTGTCGACCAGCAGGTTCTTCGGGCTGTAATCACCGTGAACCAGCGCCTGCCGTCGGGTGGTCACGCCTTCGATGACAGTCGAAACCGCATCGCGGTATTCAGGGTTGTGCTGCGCGACTCTTTCGAAGTACGGCGTCAACCGCAATTCGCGGAAGAATGTTTGGTCGGCAAACCGTTCGGCAATCGCCGGGCTTTGGGAGGAACGTTTGTGCAGCATGCCAAGCAGTTCACCAACTCTTCGTGCCGTCGCGAGATTGACCGTGCCCGCAAGGAGTTCCTGCTTCCAGTTTTTCTGCGTTGGTGGGACGAGCTCCATCGCGAACTGGTTGCGCACGCTATCGCTCCACAGGACACGCGGAACCGCCCCCGGTCCCAGTAGCTCGGTAGCGGCATTCAGCGCGGCGACTTCCGTCAACGACCGCGCCGGGTCCGACCGCCAGTCGGCGGCGACCTTCAGCTTGTCCAGCGCCTTCTTGACCACGATGGGACCCTGGATGGTCTGGACCACCTGGATATCACTCGCCACACCACCCGGCAGCAACTCACCGCTTTGCAGGCGATTGCACGCGTTGACCGGGTCTTTGCCGGAGAGCACCCGCACGACCTCTTCGCAAGCTCTCGTCCGTAGTTCAAGTACTGAGGTGTCCGACAGGAACGCCACATGCGGCGTAGCAGTGACATTCGCATGTCCGATGATATTGGCGGGTGGGCTCGGCTCGCCCTCGACAACATCCAGTCCTGCACCGGATAGCCGACCGTCTGCGAGTGCAGCCAAAACAGCCTCGTTGCTGACCAGTCCTCCCCGACAGACATTGACGAGCAGCGGCTTGCGTTTGCAGGCCGAGATAAAACTTTCGTCGACCAGATGATGCGTTTCGCTGGTGAGCGGCACGTGCAGGATGATGGCATCCGCGCTGTTCTGGATATCCTGAATGGTCGCCGACTGTACGCCCGCTTCCGCGGTCACGGGATAATCTCCGTTGGTCGCGAGCACCGTGCATCCGAAGGCAGCCAGCTTGCGGCCGGTAGCACGGCCGATTCGCCCGTAGCCGATAATGCCGACTGTCAGTTCAGCAATCCGCTTCAGCGGCCGCGATCCCGGCGCCCATCTCCCCTCTTTGACGTCGCGGTCATATCCGGCAATGGCTCTGCAATGGTTCAGCAGAAGTGCGAGAGCATGATCCGACACTTCTTCAACGCAATAATCCGGCACATTCGTGACCCATGCGCCGACAGCCGTCGCCGCACCGACGTCGATGTTGTCCAGCCCTACGCCCAGGCGGGCCACGATCTTGAGCCTCGCGGCGGACGTAATGGCGCGTGCGGACACGGGAGCCCAGCAGGTCAGAATGGCGTCCGGATCATGCTCTGCCACCAGGCGCTCAATGTCCTCTTCGCTCCCGGCGACGGCGGGACCTGCAACGAGTTCGAAACCCGCCGATTCAATCACGCCGGTTTCGACTTTCAGGTCGGGCCACGCATAATCTGTGATAAGTACTTTCATCGTATTTCAGAGCTGGTTACAAAAGGGTCGATTGTCGGCCCACGACCGTCAAACTTGCGGGACGCGCAGGAAGTCTTCCGGCATCTCCATGGTTCCCATTGCTCAAGGGATGCCTGGTTATGCGGATTCAATCTCGTCGGGAACGTATCATTGACGACGTCTCCATCGGTCACGTGCTCGACGCGAAAACCAGACGGGTCGTACCAATAGTCCGAAACCGCTCCACCGATCGAGTGACGCACAAGGCCCCAGGAGGCTTTGTACCCCTTTGAAATCAGGTATTGACGGCCCATGCCGATGTCATCGAGATCGATCGTTGTGGTGGTCGACATATTCCGCGCCCCGCGGAAACCGCATAAATGCGCCAAATGCTGTCTCATGCGTCGCCGATCACGTCCGAGGGAAATGCGCCGAGCTTTTCCGTAAATCATTTAATAACCGCTGGCGGATTCGGAGAGCTCATTACAACGTGCTTAAGTCCAATGACCCCCACCGGCGCTACGTCAAAAATCGGAAATCGCCCCAGACGACGGCGTTCGCCCCCCGAATTCCAGGCGACGGGGGGACGACTTAGCGGTATTGCCGCGACGCGGGCAGCCCCATAAACAAGCTCGATCCTCCGGCCATCCGGATCCGTGGTTGTCACCCGCTTGCCACCGCTCGGATAGTCAAGGTCTTCGACCGAAGCGCCAAGCCGGTCAGACAACGCCCGCAGATTCTCCTCTGAATCCACCTCGAACCCCGCACCGACAAACGCCGGCTCCTCTCCACGCTCTGCAACATAGAGATACGGCGCATCATTGCGCCCCCGGAAGAAGATGCGATCCGACGTTTCATGGGCGACTATCAGTCCAAAGTCCTCAAAAAACGTCCGAACGGCCGCAAGGTCTCGATGCCGGTATGTTGCATAGCTGATTGATCTGATCATCATGTCTCCGACTACTTGGTTTCACTGCACTCACTCAACAAAAAGTCTGCCGCTCGGCGGGGCCGGCAAAACTCGGGCCCCCTAGTCATGCGGCACCAATTCGCGTTTTTTGAGCAGCTGAAAAAACTGCCCACGAGCCTGATGGCTCGCCGCCGCCGGCGATGGCCATCCGACTCTCGATGCTGGGTCCCAGTATAGAAAAACAATTGAACACGTGTGCATTATGGTTTACCCCCGAATATATTCGCAATGCTTATTGACCGGTATTGTCAGGCTCGATCCAGCAACTTCTCCGGCCAACGTTGGCGACCCGTCACCGTGGAATGCTCTATTTTCAGCGATCGTTTACAGACGCCACTAATCAGACGCACGACAGGAATGACGTATCCGGGTCCACCTTAACAATACCAAAGAGTATCATTTTTATTAGGCACACGTATGCTTTGCGAACTATGTGGCCGATCTGTCGTGAGCCCTTGCAGATGTCGCTTTATACGATGCGGGTGTGAAGGCGCCGTCGATCTCTGCCCTTGAATACCTCAGCCCTCGCCGGCACCTCTCTCCGACTGGCGTCGCCGTTTTGCGAGCAGGCCAGCAGCTGCCGATCATTGACTTTCCGATCGTGAACGTCGAGCTCGCGTCGATATTACAGACGCTGAAGGTGACCCCAAACATCGCTTGAAATGGTGGTGGCTATCAACGGCATAGCGTTCGGCGTATGTCTCGCGATGGCCGGCCGTCCTGGCGACAACTTCGGCCGGCGCCAGCTGTTCGGTATCGGGCGTGGCGCTGTTCGCCGTTGCATCGCTACCGTGCGGACTGGCCGATTCGATCTGGGTGTTCTCGTGGCAAGAACGTCGCAAGAGGTTGGGGCGGCATGGGTCGTACTCACGTCCCGCGTAGGGGACCGGATCGGCCTGTCGGACGTTCCTGCATGGCAAACTGGTCGGGAAATGCAATGCTTGCTACGGTTCAGCAGGTCTCGTTTGGACTCGGACCCGCAGTTCGCAGCTGAATATGCCTCCGATGCGCACCCTGTGAGGTGGCATAGGAATAGACCGGGAAGGGCAAGCTGAGGCGGGGCGTGCTCCGCGCCCCTGTGCATACCGGCCGGTACGGTCAGCCCGTGTA
>JBEKNG010000084.1:0-12154 GCA_049523075.1 Paraburkholderia sp. | reverse complement strand
GCCCGGGCGCTGGCGAGCAAGCCGAAGGTGTTGCTGTCCGACGAGGCCACCTCGGCGCTCGACCCGGAAACCACCCGCTCGATTCTTGATCTGCTCAGGCGCATCAACCGCGAACTCGGCCTGACGATCGTGCTGATCACGCACCAGATGGACGTAATCAAGCAGGTCTGCGACCGCGTCGCGGTGCTGGATGCCGGCCGGGTCGTCGAACACGGCAAGGTCATTGATGTGTTCCTGCAACCGCATCACGAAGTGACCCGCGCGCTGATCGGCGACGTAATTGCCCAGGAGTTGCCGCCTGCGCTGAAGGCACGGGTCGCCGAGCGCCTGAAGACCGGCAACAGCCATCTGCTGCGCCTCGCGTTCACCGGGACGGGCGTCGATCAGCCGATCCTCTCGGAAACGATTCGCCGCTTCGAACTCGACTTCAACATCCTGCACGGACAGATCGACGAGATCCAGGGGCAGGCGTTCGGTTCGCTCGCGGTGCTCGCGGGCGGCGATCCGGTGAACGTGGCGCAGGCGCTGGTGTATCTGCGCGAACAGGGTGTGGTGGTGGAGGAGATGTCGTATGTTGAGTGACATGTTCGATATGTTCGTCCAGTCGTTCTGGGAGACGCTCATCATGGTGGGCATCTCGGGCCTCGTGGGCGCGCTGGTTGGTTTACCGCTCGGCGTGTTGCTGTATCTGACGGACCGTCAGGGCGTTTTACAGAACGTCGGGCTCAATCGCACGATGGGCGTCGTGATCAACGCGGTGCGCTCGACACCGTTCATCATTTTGCTGGTCGCGGTGATTCCGTTCACGCGGCTCGTGGTCGGGACTTCCATCGGTACCGCTGCGGCAATCGTGCCGTTGACGATCTCCGCTGCGCCGTTTATCGCGCGTCTCGTGGAAACGGCGCTACGCGAAGTGGACCGCGGCCTGATCGAGGCTGCTCAGGCAATGGGCGCGACCACGAGTCAGATCGTTTTCAAAGTGCTGTTGCCTGAATCGTGGCCCGGCGTGGTCGCGGGTCTGACGATTACGTTCGTCTCGCTGGTCGGCTACTCGGCGATGGCCGGCGCGATCGGCGGCGGCGGTCTCGGCGACCTGGGCATCCGTTACGGTTATCAGCGCTACGAGCCGGACGTGATGTGGACGGTCGTGGTCATCCTGATCGTGTTCGTGCAACTGGTGCAGTCCTTAGGGGATTGGCTGGTGCGTCGCTTGAGCCATAGGTAAGCGGCAAATGAGGGGCAAAAAAAGCGTGCCGCGACCAATCACCGAAGGGTCAGAACGTCATCGATGGAAAATGATGAATTAGAGTCGTAAGTCTTAACCCGGGGTTGCCGCCCGGCTTTTTTTGGGATTAAAATAGAACGACCGTTCGTTATTGCCGTCACGCCGCTGAGGAGCGCTTTCCTCGATGTAAACCAGCCTGCGACACGGCTGCCGAAAAGGGGCAGTCGCTATAATGTCCGTTGGGTTGACGTATTCGTAACTTAGGAGCGTGTGCATGAAAATCCTGGTGCCAGTCAAGAGAGTGGTCGATTACAACGTGAAAGTCCGGGTGAAGTCGGACGGCACGGGCGTCGACATTGCGAATGTAAAGATGTCGATGAACCCGTTCGACGAGATCGCCGTGGAAGAGGCGGTGCGTCTGCGGGAAGCGGGCGTGGCGACGGAAGTGATCGCCGTGTCGGCGGGCGTGACGCAGGCGCAGGAAACGCTGCGCACGGCGCTGGCGATCGGCGCGGACCGCGCGATCCTGATCGAGTCGTCGGAAGAACTGCAGCCGCTGGCGGTCGCCAAGCTGCTGAAGGCGCTGGTCGACAAGGAGCAGCCTTCGCTGGTCATTCTCGGCAAGCAGGCCATCGACGACGATTCGAACCAGACCGGTCAGATGCTGGCTGCCTTGGCTAATCTGCCGCAGGCGACATTCGCCTCGAAGGTTGTCGTGGCAGATGGCAAGGCGACGGTATCGCGTGAAGTAGACGGCGGTGCGGAAACGCTGTCGCTGACGCTGCCGGCCGTAATCACAACCGATCTGCGCCTGAACGAGCCGCGTTATGTGACGCTGCCGAACATCATGAAGGCAAAGAAAAAGCCGCTGGAAACGCTCAAGCCCGAAGACCTGGGTGTCGACGTAACGCCGCGCCTGAAGACGCTGAAAGTTGTCGAGCCGCCCAAGCGCAGCGCAGGTGTGAAGGTCGCTGATGTGAAGACGCTGGTCGAGAAGCTGAAGACCGAAGCCAAGGTGCTGTGAGAGGGAGACGGACGAAATGACGATTCTGGTAATTGCGGAACACGACAACGCGTCGCTGAAAGCGGCGACGCTCAATACGGTTGCGGCGGCTGCAAAGATTGGCGGTGACGTACACGTGCTGGTTGCGGGTCACAACGCGCAAGGCGCGGCTGATGCGGCGGCGAAGGTTGCAGGCGTCGCCAAGGTGCTGCTCGCCGACGCGCCGCAACTCGAAGCAGGCCTCGCCGAAAACGTTGAAGCCACGGTGCTTAACATCGCAAAGGACTATTCGCATATCCTGGCTCCGGCCACTGCTTACGGCAAGAACATTGCCCCGCGTATCGCCGCGAAGCTGGATGTCGCGCAGATCAGTGATATCACCGCAGTAGACAGCGCCGACACGTTCGAGCGCCCGATCTACGCAGGCAACGCGATTGCCACGGTGCAATCGAGCGATCCGATCAAGGTCATCACGGTGCGTGCCACCGGCTTCGACCCGGTAGCCGCAGAAGGCGGCAGCGCAACAGTCGAGAAGATCGAAGCGGCAGCCGATAGCGGTCTGTCGCAGTTCGTGAGCCGTGATGTAACGAAGCTGGACCGTCCGGAACTGACCTCGGCGTCGATCATCGTCTCCGGGGGGCGCGGTCTGGGCAGCGGCGAGAACTACACCAAGGTGCTCGAGCCGTTGGCGGACAAGCTCAACGCGGCGCTCGGCGCTTCGCGCGCCGCAGTGGATGCGGGCTTCGTGCCGAACGACTACCAGGTGGGCCAGACCGGCAAGATCGTCGCGCCGCAACTGTACGTGGCCGTGGGCATTTCGGGTGCGATCCAGCATCTGGCCGGGATGAAGGACTCGAAAGTCATCGTGGCGATCAACAAGGACCCGGAAGCGCCGATTTTCAGCGTCGCCGATTATGGTCTGGTAGGCGATCTGTTCACGGTGGTACCGGAACTGGTGAGCGAGCTCGGCTGACCCTAACAGCGCCGCAATAAGGCGTCTGGCAGGAAACGAAGGGACGCAGGGACCCATAGTCCGGCGTCCCTTTTTATATCGCAGGCAGGAGGAGAACTGAAATGAGCTATACGGCGCCCGTCAAGGACATGCTGTTCGTGATGAAAGAACTGGCCGCACTCGAGGACATCGCGAAGCTGCCTGGCTTCGAAGATGCCAATCTAGATACCGCGCAGGCCGTGCTGGAAGAATCGGCGAAACTGTGCGGCGAAGTGCTGGCGCCGTTGAACGTCGAAGGCGACCGCAATCCGAGTAGCTGGAAAGACGGCAAGGTCACGGCGACGCCGGGCTTTGCCGACGCCTTCCGCCAATTCGCCGAGGGTGGCTGGCAAGGCGTGCAGCACCCGCTCGACTACGAGGGCCAAGGATTGCCAAAGCTGATCGCGACGCCGTGCGTCGAAATGCTCAATGCGTCGAACCTCTCGTTTGCGTTGTGTCCGTTGCTGACTGACGGCGCGATCGAAGCGCTGCTGACGGCCGGCACCGAAGCGCAGAAGCAGGCCTACGTGCCGAAGCTGATTTCCGGCGAGTGGACCGGCACGATGAACCTGACCGAGCCGCAGGCGGGCTCCGATCTCGCGCTCGTGCGCACGCGCGCCGAGCCGCAGGGCGATGGTTCGTTCAAGCTGTTCGGTACCAAGATTTTCATCACGTGGGGCGAGCACGACATGGCGAAGAACATCGCTCATCTCGTGCTGGCGCGCACGCCCGGCGCGCCGGAAGGCGTGAAGGGTATTTCGCTCTTTATCGTGCCGAAGTTTCTCGTCAATGAAGACGGCTCGCTCGGCGAGCGTAACGACGTGCATTGCGTGTCGATCGAGCACAAGCTCGGCATCAAGGCGAGTCCGACGGCGGTGCTGCAATTCGGCGATCACGGCGGCGCGAGCGGTCATCTGATTGGCGAAGAGAACCGCGGTCTCGAGTACATGTTCATCATGATGAACGCCGCGCGTTTCGCGGTGGGCATGCAGGGTGTCGGTGTGTCGGATCGGGCCTATCAGAAGGCGGTTGCCTATGCGAAAGACCGCGTGCAAAGCCGTCCCGTCGATGGTTCTGCCAGGCAATCGGTTTCGATCATTCACCACCCGGACGTGCGCCGGATGCTCGCGACGATGCGCGCATTGACCGAGGGCTCGCGTGCACTCGCTTATGTCGCTGCCGCGCATTGCGATATCGCGCATCGTCACCCCGACGAGGCGAAGCGCGCTGAACACCAGGCGATCTACGAATTCCTCGTGCCGATCGTGAAGGGCTGGAGCACCGAGCTGTCGATCGATGTCACGAGCCTCTGCGTGCAGGTACACGGCGGGATGGGCTTCATCGAAGAAACGGGTGCGGCTCAGTACTACCGCGACGCACGCATTCTGCCGATCTACGAAGGCACGACCGCGATCCAGGCGAACGACCTGATCGGCCGTAAGACCTTGCGCGACGGCGGCGCGGTGGCGAACTCGCTACTGGCGGGTATCGCGCAGACGGTCGAGGCGCTCGGCTCGCAACAAGGGTCCGCGTTCAAATCGATGCAGCGGCAGCTTGCCCAAGGGCATCGTGCGCTAGGGACCGCGGTGGAGTTCGTGGTCGCGAATACGAAGCGCGATCCGAACGCGGTGTTTGCCGGCAGCGTCCCGTATCTGAAGCTGGCGGGTATCGTGCTCGGCGGCTGGCAGATGGCGCGCGCGTTGCTCGTGGCTGAGGAGAAGCGCGCGGAAGATCCGTCGTTCTACGGAGCAAAGATCGCGACTGCGCAGTTCTACGCGGAGCACGTGCTGCCGCAGGCGTCGGCGCTGGAAGTGGCGATTGTCAACGCGAAGGGCGATGAGGGGGTGCTGGCGTTGTCGGAGGATCAGTTCTGACGTTGCACTCTGATTGAGCCACTGCGTCGTCAATCAATCACATCACGCAAAAGATAACGGCACCCGCAAAGGTGCCGTTTTTGTCTGGTCTAGCCGGACGACGTCAACGCCCCGGCCAGGATCGGCCGTGAGCGCTTAGGCGTACGCAGGACGCGTCGTACCACCGGTTTCGCCCAGATAACGGTGCACCGACAGATCGTCCGCCTGGATGGCAGGCTGCTTGCCCGACATCAGATCGGCGAGCAGTTGGCCCGAACCGCACGACATTGTCCAGCCGAGCGTGCCGTGGCCGGTGTTGAGGAACAGGTTCGAGACGGGTGTGCGGCCGACGATCGGCGTACCGTCCGGCGTCATCGGGCGCAGGCCGGTCCAGAAGCTGGACCTGGCCGTGTCGCCACCGCCGGGGAACAGATCGTTCACGCACATTTCGAGCGTTTCGCGGCGCGCCTCGCGCAGCGACTTGTCGAAGCCGACGATCTCCGCCATGCCACCGACGCGAATCCGGTCATCGAAACGCGTGATCGCAATCTTGTAGGTTTCGTCGAGCACGGTTGAAACCGGTGCGGCAGCCGCGTTGACGATAGGCGCCGTGATCGAATAACCCTTCAACGGATAGACCGGAATCTTGACGATGTCGGACAGGAACTTCGTCGAATACGAACCGAGCGCCACGACGAACGCGTCGGCGCGAACCAGTTCGCTGCCGCACTGCACGCCGGCGATCCGGCCGCCGGCCATGGCGAGCGCGTCAATCGGCGTGTTGTAGCGGAACGCGACACCTAACTCCTCAGCGAGCGCTGCAAGGCGAGTGGTGAACAGCTGGCAATCGCCGGTTTCGTCACCCGGCAGACGCAGGCCGCCGGTCAGCTTGTGCGCGGTCGCGGCGAGCGCCGGTTCGGCGCGCGCCAATTCGGCCGACGACAGCAGTTCATAAGGCACATTGGCGTCTTCCAGCACGGCGATGTCCTTCGCCGCGCCGTCGAATTGCTGCTGCGTACGGAACACTTGCAGCGTGCCGCCGGTGCGTCCTTCGTACTGGATGCCGGTATCGGCGCGCAGCGTCTGCAGGCAGTCGCGGCTGTATTCGGCGAGGCGCACCATGCGGCCCTTGTTCACGGCGTAGCGCGCGGATGTGCAGTTCTGCAGCATTTGCCACATCCACTGCAACTGGAATTGCGTGCCGTCGAGCCGAATGGCAAGCGGCGCGTGTTTCTGGAACATCCACTTGACGGCCTTCAGCGGCACGCCCGGCGCCGCCCACGGCGACGCATAGCCCGGCGAGATCTGGCCCGCGTTGGCGAAGCTCGTTTCGAGCGCCGGACCGGCTTCACGGTCGATCACGGTCACTTCGTGACCCGCGCGCGCAAGATAATAAGCGCTCGTCACCCCGACGACGCCACTGCCCAAAACGACGACTCGCATAACTGCTCCAGAAGGTTCTTTGGGGCTTGCGCGTCCGTGAATGGCTCAGCTCGTTCGTAGATGATTCGATTAACGAGGTGATACGCTTTCAGCCCAGTGTTAACCGCTATACTATTGAGTGTCAGGTAGGTTTTGTTATTGTATTTTTCTGATTTTCAGTAAAAAGACCATGCGAACACAGCGTCAGCCGATTCGTGCGCTCGACAAGCTCGATCATAAGATCCTCAAGCTGCTGCAGCAGGACGGCAGAATGGCGATGAAAGACCTCGCCGAGCACGTCGGGCTGTCGGTTACGCCATGTATCGAACGGGTCAAGCGGATGGAGCGCGACGGCGTTATTACCGGCTATCACGCCCGCGTGAATCCCGCCGAGCTGGGGGCGGCGTTGTTGGTGTTCGTCGAGATTACGCTCGACCACAAGAGCGGCAACATGTTCGACCAGTTTCGTCGCGAAGTGCAGAAGATCCCCGAGGTGCTGGAATGCCATTTGGTCTCGGGCGACTTCGACTATCTGATCAAGGCGCGCATCGGCGAAATGGCCGATTACCGGAAGCTGCTTGGCGACATCCTGCTGCAACTACCGGGCGCGGTGCAGTCGAAGAGCTACGTGGTGATGGAGGAAATCAAGGAAACCTTGACGATTGCGGTCGCGGAGTAAGTCGCTGCGGGCGGCGCCAGAGAGCTCAAGACAGGGCTCGACAAATGGCTCAAACACTGTATATTTGTACAGTATTGTTTGAGCCTTTTTCGTTTCCGCAGTTCGTTTGCGCTGGACCTCATCGTGACCGATTCCGTCCCCGAATATTCAATTGCCCCGCCCACGCCACGCAAGGGGCGCGGTGCCGTGACGAACCTGCAGGGCCGCTATGAAGTCGACCAGCGTGAAGCGGTCGACGACGGCTGGATGGTGCACGAGGAAGAAGAGGGCGGACCGCCCGCGCTACGCACGCAGGTCTTCGACGAGCGGGCGAAAACCATTCTCACCCGCAATGCGTCGCCGGACATTCCATTTAGCGTGTCGCTCAACCCGTATCGGGGGTGCGAGCACGGTTGCATCTACTGTTTCGCGCGGCCCACGCATAGTTATCTGGGTTTGTCGCCGGGGCTCGATTTCGAGAGCCGCATCTACGCCAAGGTCAACGCGCCGGAACTGCTGGAGCACGAGCTATCGAAAAAGTCGTACGTGCCGGAGCCGATTGCGTTGGGCGTCAATACCGACGCGTGGCAGCCCGTCGAGCGCGAGTTGCGTCTCACCCGGCGGGTGATTGAAGTGCTGAGCGCACGGGGGCATCCGTTCGCGGCTATTACGAAATCGTCGCTGATCGAGCGTGATCTGGATCTGCTGGCGCCCATGGCGGCGCGCGGGCAATTCATGGCGGCCATCTCCATCACGACCCTGGATGCGGACATCGCCCGTACGCTCGAACCGCGCGCGGCAACGCCGGCGCGCAGGCTGCGCACGATCCGCACGCTGAGCGAAGCCGGCATCCCGGTGGGGGTGAGCATCGCGCCGGTGATTCCATTCGTCACCGAGCCGGATATGGAGCGTGTCCTGGAGGCGTGTGCCGAAGCCGGTGCGAGCAACGCCAGCTATATCGTGCTGCGCCTGCCATGGGAAGTTGCGCCGCTGTTCAAAGATTGGCTCGCGGCGCATTTTCCAGACCGCGCGGAGCGGGTGATGAGCCGTGTGCGCGACATGCGTGGCGGCAAGGACTACGACGCCAACTTCGCGAGCCGTATGAAGGGCGAGGGCTTGTGGGCCGATCTGCTCAAGCAGCGGTTCTATCAGGCGGCGCGCCGGCTCGGTCTGAACGAGCGCCGGCGCGGCATTCTGGATATGTCGCAGTTCATGCGCGCGGCGCCACCTGACCCAGTGCGCGACGATCCGCAAATGAATCTGTTCTAGGCGAGGCCAGCAGCAACACCGCGGCGCCGTCTGCTATTGAGGCAGCGCCTTGCCCGCCTGAACCTGTGATTCGAAATAGGTCTGGAACGACACGGCCAGGCCCGTCATGAGCAGCATCGCGCCGATGAACAGCGAAAAGATCACGACGAAAATCACAGCCCAGCCGGAGCGGCTGCGTTGCTGGGTCAGCGGGTTGAATTGCGCGTCCCATTTTTCGTCTGGGCGCAAGCCGTAGACCATCGCCGCAAGGAATGCGGCAAACAGAGAGATGGCACCTGGAACCGCCAGCACCCAACCGAACGCCGAGGTCCGCTCACTGGCGATCAGCAGTAGAACCCCTGGAATGCCGGCCAGGGTGCAGATCAGGTGGATCCATCCGTACATATCGCGGTGTCCATACAGATAGAAGCGGTGCGCGCCGAGACTGCCAAAGAAGAAGGCGAGTGCGGCCGTAATCGTCTTGGACCTGAAGCGTGGGGAATTCGAAACGCGGGTGGACATGGGGGCGAGAGTTCAATGACAGGCGGTCGCAAGGACCGGCGCGCAACGGTGCGCGGGCCGAGGCGCATTCTACGCCCGGGGGGGGGCAACGGTCATGTCGCACTCTGATGGATAGAATTTGCCGGTTGTCAGGGCGCGGTGTACGTTGCGCGATAAATAGCGCCCGTCGGTCGTCGCTGATCAGCAAAGAGCCATCGGGCATCGGCAAAACGTCATCCGGGCGGCCATAGACGATTTGATCGGGTGGCGAAAAGCGCAACGAACAGGGCGGCGGTGGGAGCAGGTCTTAGGGGCTTCCCGTCCGGTTATTCATGCGATCTGCCGGGCCCCGGCCGGCTGGACTGTATGGCCAGTGCAACCGCGAATGTCAGTTTATCCCGGTAAGTGTTTGTTATGGCTTCAGTTTCCCGCTATAATCGCGTGTTTCAGTGGTTCCGAACCCCGGTTTTCAAGGATTCTAGTATGGTCATCATCCGCTTGGCTCGTGGCGGCTCCAAGAAGCGCCCGTTCTACAACATCGTCGCAACCGATTCGCGTAACCGTCGTGACGGCCGCTTCATCGAACGCGTTGGCTTCTACAACCCGATCGCTACGAAGGGTGAGTCACTGCGTATCGCTCAAGACCGCCTGACGTACTGGCAAGGCGTTGGCGCACAACTGTCGCCGACGGTCGAGCGTCTCGTGAAGGAAGCGCAAAAGGCGCAGCCGGCTGCTTAATGGTAGCTAGCATGTGCATCGCCGGCGGCTCGCGCAGCTTGCGCGAGGTGTCCGATGCGCGAGTTTTGCTGCGTGTTTTGCTGAAACAGCAGACGTCGAAGGTAGCAGCGAGCTTCGCCTTGAGGTGTTTTCATGTCTGAGCGTGATTCGGGAAGTTCAGGTCGCGCCAAGGCGGGTCCGGGTGCTCGGGCGTCAAGTCCAGCATCGGGCCAGGCACCGTTCGGCGCATTCGTCCGCAAGCCGGTCGAGCGCGCCCAGGGCAAAGCCAAGTCCGATGTCGTGGTTGATTCGAGCGCTGCAGCCATGCGCGCCGAAACGGCCGAAAGCTGGCCGGATGACGCCGTCGAAGTGGGCGCGATCGTCGACGCTTACGGCCTCAAGGGCTGGGTCAAGGTAGCCGCGCATGCGGATGCCGGGCGAGGTGGCGACGCGTTGCTGAGCGCGAAGCGCTGGTGGCTGATGAAAGGCCACGAGCGCACTTCAGCGCCGGCGTCGCAGGCAAAGATTCACAGCGACAGTATTGTGGCCCATCTGGGCGGCACGGCTGACCGCGACGAGGCGCTCGCGCTGCGTGGCTCGCGTGTGTACATCTGCCGCAGCGATTTCCCAGCGCTGGAAGGCGACGAATTTTACTGGGTCGACCTGCTCGGCCTGGATGTCGTGAACCTGACCGGGGTCGCCCTCGGGAAGGTGGCTGACATGATCGACAACGGTGCGCATTCGGTGTTGCGCATCGAATACCCGGCTACCGGAAAAGACGGTAAACCGGTGACTGGCGAGCGCCTGATCCCGTTCGTCGGTGTCTATGTCAAAACGGTGGACCAGAAGGCGAAGCAGATTGTCGTCGATTGGGAAGCCGACTATTAAATGAGCTCGATGACTGGAGAGAGCGATGCAGTTTGATGTCGTCACGCTCTTTCCTGAGATGTTTCGTGCGCTGACCGACTGGGGTATCACCAGTCGCGCGGCGAAGCAGGAGCGCTACGGTTTGCGTACGTGGAATCCGCGCGATTTCACGACCGACAACTATCGCACTATCGACGATCGCCCGTATGGCGGCGGCCCAGGCATGGTGATGTTGGGCAGGCCGCTGGAAGACGCGATCGGCGCGGCGAAAGCCGCGCAGGCGGAGCAGGGTATTACCGGTTCGCGCGTCGTGATGATGTCCCCGCAAGGTGCGACGCTCAATCACGAACGGGTGATGGGGTTTGTCGCAGAACCCGGCCTGATCGTGTTGTGCGGTCGCTATGAAGCGATCGACCAGCGCCTGATCGACCGGTGCGTCGACGAAGAAGTGAGCCTCGGCGACTTCGTGCTGTCGGGTGGCGAATTGCCGGCAATGGCGTTGATGGACGCCGTGGTGCGTCAGCTGCCCGGTGTGCTGAACGACTCGCAATCGGCGGTGCAGGATAGTTTTGTCGACGTGCTGCTGGATTGTCCGCATTACACGCGTCCCGAGGAATACGAGGGCGTGCGTGTACCCGATGTGCTGCTCGGCGGCCATCATGCGGAGATCGAGTTGTGGCGCCGGCGCGAAGCGCTGCGCAACACATTCAACAAACGGCCCGATCTGATCGAGAAGGCTAGAAACAACAAGATGTTGAGCCGTGCCGATGAGGCATGGCTTGCAAGTCTCGCGAAGGAAACATCGAAGGGGTAAAGCCCCGGTGTCACTAGCGAATAGGCGGTGCCGCACATGCGTGTACGGTGCCTGATGTGAACCCATCCTCTATCGGGGCCGTAGCCAGGTGTTTTGCACGAGGCAGGTACGAACGCCGACAAGATGGCACCAGGAGTCAGTGATGAATCTGATTGCAAAACTCGAGCAGGAAGAAATCGCGCGCGCCCTCGGCGAGAAGACCATCCCCGAATTCGCCCCGGGCGACACGGTGATCGTTAGCGTGAACGTGGTTGAAGGTACGCGTAAGCGTGTTCAGGCTTACGAAGGCGTTGTGATTGCCAAGCGTAACCGTGGTCTGAATTCGTCGTTCATCGTCCGGAAGATTTCGTCGGGCGAAGGCGTTGAGCGTACGTTCCAGACGTACTCGCCGCTGCTGGCAAGCATCGTCGTGAAGCGTCGTGGCGATGTGCGCCGTGCGAAGCTGTACTATCTGCGCGACCGTTCGGGCAAGTCGGCCCGGATCAAGGAAAAGCTGGTCTCGAAAGACCGCGCTGCTTCCTAAGCGTAAAAGCTGTAAGAAAAAGCACCCATCGCGGGTGCTTTTTTCTTTGTTGGGTCAAAATAGCGACATGCCCTATACAAGCTCGCTCTGAGAGTCCCGTTGACCCGCCCTGTCTTCGAACCCGAAAACCTGCCTGTCGAATCGACGGGCGACGATCTGCCAGCGGTTGCCCCCGCGCGTCTGACGCCCGACGGGCTGCGCGAGCGCTTCGACCAGCGCCTGTCGTGGTCGTCGGAGCCGGGCGATGCGCGTTGGAAAGAGTTCGGCGACCCGCGGGTCGCGGCGGTACTCGTGCCGCTCGTGGTACGCGACGAGGGCCTCACGGTGCTGCT
>JBEKNG010000083.1:0-12284 GCA_049523075.1 Paraburkholderia sp. | reverse complement strand
GATCTTTCATACGCTGCCATCGACTCCTCGTCGGTACGAGCTGTTGGGGCGGGCGAAAAACTGGCCCGAACCCCACGGATCGCTCGCGACCCGGTTCCAAGCATCACATCCTCGTAGACGCCAATGGCGTTCCCATCAGCGCCATTCTGACCGGCGCAAACCGCAACGACGTCACCCAGTTGCTGCCGCTCGTCGACGCGATTCCCCCGATCCGCGGCGCGCGCGGTCGACCACTTCAGAAACCCAAGGTCATCTATGCCGATCGTGGTTATGATTCCGATCCGCATCGTCAACGATTGCGCGAACGCGGCATCAAACCGGTGATCGCAAGGCGCCGCACTGAACATGGCAGTGGCCTGGGCAAATTCCGTTGGGTCGTTAAACGGACTCACTCGCGGCTCCACAACTTCCGTCGTCTTCGCATACGCTTCGATCGTCGAGCTGACATTCACGAAGCATTCTTGAAATTCGGCTGCGCCCTCGTCTGCTGGAACATCTTCAGGTGTACGAATCAACCTTTTTGAACTGGCCTCTTATATAATAAGGATTCCAATGTATACCAGTCATCCAGAAAAAATCCGTCTGACGTCATCACAAGAAATCCCTGCCTCCAATTGAATTGCACGGGCCGCTTTCCACGTCCTTCGTATGTCACGTGGAGATCGAAAGGACTATCCAAATACCCCCGAACACTTTCATCAAACAGATAGTCGTTTGCCGCCTTTCTCTCCAGTTCATTTGCTACATGGATCATCAAACCCATTTTCGGGCAAGGCAACTCAAGAGGAGCGTGATATTGATTAGGCTGCAGGTCGCGGGCCGGCCTCCTAAAGCTATCAACAATGAGGTTTCGGGTGAATGCAGGTATGTCAAACTGCTCAAAAAGGGCATACATCCAGTCAGCCGTGAATTCTTCCATGAATGCCCCCTAGCAATGTAGCGGCGAATGCCATGGCACGAGCAAGTGCTTCGCACTGAGCGCCGTCGACCAATCACAGGAAGCCTGATCGCCTAACTTGCACTCAAGAAAGCCACAAACGCTGAATTTACCGTAGGAATTGGCGAAAATTATGTCAAGAAACGCAGCGCTGCGGACGCGTACGATACCTTTCTATGACAGGAAAATACCAACGACGACGCTGTCTCTCGCCCGATTGCTACGGGCTCAGAGGAAGTAACCAATTATTCAGGGCTCCAAAAAGCGGAAATGTAAGCAGATGTAACTACGGCGTCGATTTATTAAACCAATTAACTTCCAGACGGAAGTTTTATGGCTACCTCTACATTATTTATCGGAATGCCCGGGAAGCCTTGCCGGGCGGAAGGCAACCGGAGTCGAACCGATCAGGGAGTGACTGACACCCCCTACTGGGTTTGAAGCCCAGCCGCACCACCAGATGCGAATGCCTTCCTTCGTAAGAAGCGGAGCTAGCGAAGATGCCCTCAAAGCGCGTCGAGCAAACGGCTGTCAGCGCGCACGATGCGGAGGTCGCGCTGAAACCGAGTATACCCAACGCGATCGAAGAACTCCAAAATCTGGATCGCGCGTTTGCGGCCCAGACCGCTTGCGTCGCGGAACGCGGACGCCCCTACTGCGCCGTCATGCTGTCCCGCAAGCGCGGCCACGAGGCGCGCCAGTTCGCGCACCACGTCGGGGTGATAGAACAGATCCCGTATCACCTGATAGAGCTCGCCTCGCCGCGCGAGCTTGCGCAAAAGTTGCCGCACCTTCTCTTCCGGCTCCTGCAGCGAACTCGCCAGATCACGCACCCAAGGCGGATCGAAGCGGCCTTGCGCGATCAAGGGCAATAGCTTCGCGGCCAGAACCTCCTCGCTCGCATCGAGCGACACCGTATGCTCCGGAAGATGCAGCCACGCGCCACTCCTCACCATCACGCCTTCGGCAATCAGCGTGTCGACTAGCGCGCGCCATAACGCCTCCGATAACAGCGGCGCTGCGATACGCCGCAAGCGTGCGGCATCGGGGCCCTGCTCGTCCGGCATCCGCGCGTGAAACTGCTGCAACGCGCTCACGATCTGCGTGCGCATCTGTTTCCAATGACCGCGCAGAACGATGAGCGCATCGTCAGCAGCCTTGCCGTGCAATGCAATGGTCAGCGCCGCCTCCGGCAGACTGAGCAATGACGCAGGCAGTCCCGTCAGGTGCATCAGCGCCGAGCGCAGCATGCCGCGCGGCGCCTGCTCGAGCAGCGGCTCGATAGTGCGCTCGTCGAGCCAGGCCCACAGCGCATCGAGCCACGCGCGCCGCTCGGGCGTGCGACGCCTGCGCGCCGGACCGAACGGATCGAGCACACGGCCACCGCCGACGGTGCGTGTCGCCTGTGCGTTGCGCACAATGAAGCGATCACCCGGCAATGCGCACACCGGCGCGTCGAACACGAGTTGCACGCGGGCCGCGTCGCCCGCGGACAGGGTATCGCCCTCCAGCAACGCCACATGCGCGACCCGATGCGTGGTGCCGATATGCACATGCACCGGCGCCCAGTGCTGCAGCGTGAGCCCGGCATCGACCAATAGCGCGAGTTCGACATCGAGCCGTTCCGATGGCTCGGCCAGCGCCGCATCGACGATCCAGTCGCCACGTGCAATCGCGTCCTTGTCGATGCCTGCGAGATTGAGTGCGCAGCGCTGTCCAGCATGCCCGGTCTCGGCTGAGCGATTCTGGGCGTGAATGCTGCGTACGCGCACCGGCGTCGCAGCCGGCGCCAGCATCAGCGTGTCTCCCGTGGTCACGCGGCCGCCGAATACAGTGCCGGTCACAATCGTGCCTTGCCCAGTCAGCGTAAAGACGCGATCGATCGCGAGACGGAACAATCCGTCATCGCGGCGCGCATGCCATCGCAGCGCCGCTTCGTGCAGATAAGCGTTCAATTGCGTCACACCCGGATCGCCGGGCTGCGTCGCGTTGGTTTCGAACAGCGGCGCCTCGGCAAGTGGAGTCGATGCGAGCCACGCTTGTATTTCGGCGCGCACTTGCGCGAGGCGCGCCGCGTCGACCCGGTCGGTCTTGGTCAACGCAATGGCACCGTAGGTCACGCCGAGCAGTTGGAGGATCGCCAGATGTTCACGCGTTTGCGGCATCACGCCATCGTCGGCGGCGATCACCAGCAAAGCGAAGTCGATCCCGCAGGCGCCCGCGGCCATCGTGTGCACCAGCTTCTCGTGACCCGGCACGTCAATCATGCCCAGCACATCGCCGTTTTCTAGCGGCGTATATGCATAACCCAGTTCGATCGAAATGCCGCGCGCCTTTTCTTCTTTGAGCCTGTCCGTCTCGACACCCGTCAGAGCGCGTACGAGGGTTGTCTTGCCATGATCGATATGGCCGGCAGTACCGACGATCATGCGTGCACCTCCTCACATTGCGCGAGGAAAGCGGCTTCATCGGCGGCTTCGAGACAACGCAGATCGAGTCGCAGCGCATCGTCGGCAATGCGGCCAATGACCGGGCGCGGCAATTCGCGCAACGCTTTCTCGAGCTTCATCAAGGCCCGGCCATTGCGCTTGCCGGTTGTGTGCCGCACGACGAGTCCATAGCTCGGCAGTTGCTCAACGGGTAGCGCGCCACTGCCGATCTGACTAAACATCGGTTCGGCGCTCACCGTGAAGTTCTCCCCAAGCGCGCGCTGCAAGACGGGCAGAACACGCTCAGCAAAGGCCCGCATTTCCGCGGCCGGACGCGTCAGCAGACGCAGCGTCGTCAAGCGTTCGCGCAGAAATTCGGGAGCCTGATAAAGACGCAACACGGGCTCGAGCGCCGCGAGAGTGAGCTTGCCAACGCGCAATGCGCGTTTTAGCGGATGCTTCTTGATCTTGCGGATCAATTCTGCGCGCCCGACGATTAGACCCGCTTGCGGACCGCCCAGCAGCTTGTCGCCGCTAAAGGTCACGAGGTCGGCGCCTGCGGCGACAGTCTCGCGCACGGTCGGTTCTCGCGGCAGGCCCCACTGCGTGAGATCGACGAGCGTGCCGCTGCCCAGATCCACGCCGACCGGCAAACCATTCCGTTGCGCGAGAGGCGCCAGTTCATTGAGTTCGACGCTCTTCGTGAAGCCACTGATTGCATAGTTGCTGCAATGTACTTTCATCAGCATCGCGGTACGCGGGCCGATCGCTTCTTCGTAGTCTTTCAGATGCGTGCGATTGGTGGTACCGACCTCGCGCAGCCTCGCGCCCGCACGGGACATAATGTCAGGAATACGAAACGCACCACCAATCTCGACAAGTTCGCCGCGCGACACAATCACTTCCTTTTTCGAAGCCAGCGTCGATAACGCCAGCAGCACGGCCGCCGCGTTGTTATTGACCACGGTGGCCGCTTCAGCGCCGGTCAATTCGCAGATGAGATCGTCGATCAGATCGTCGCGGTCGCCGCGGCTGCCAGTCGCGAGATCGAACTCGAGATTCGCAGGACGCGTCATTGCTTCGACGACGGCGCTCACGGCTTCATCCGGCAACAATGCACGGCCAAGGTTGGTGTGCAGCACGGTGCCGGTGAGATTGAACACGGTACGCAGATGGCTTTGTGCGCGCTGCGCCAGCAGAACTGCGGCTTGCCCGGCGATATGGGTTTCGTCGCAGGCATCGGCTGACGGAGCGCCCGCGCCCTGAGAAACGGTAGGCGTCTCAGCTTGGGCCGTGGCACGGGTAGGGAGGCTGGTTGCGAGCTGCGTCTCGTCCGACCCAGCGGTTTGCGCCGCTGCCTTCGCCGCGGTTTGCGTTAGCGTCGTCGCAGCGCCATGAGATTCACCCTGGACTGCTGCGGCGCTCTGCAGTTCGCAGCGTAGCGCGTCGAGGGTGGTACGCACGGCGGCGAGGACCTGGGTGCGGCCATATTCGGCTAGCAACGGCTGCACCGCTAGTGACGACATCACCCGTTCCACGGCTGGCACGCGCGCCAGCAGCGTGTTCAACTGATTCCCCTGCACTTCGCTCACGCGGCGTTTCTCCTGCTTATGCGTTCGATGGCACTTCGGGCCACAGCAGCGGATTGGGTCCGCTGCGCTGATAACCTGCTTCGTTCATTAACAGATCGAGTGTGAGGCTCGCGAGGTCATCGGCGAGCGGTTCGAACTCGAAATCTTTCTCCTGATAGCCGATCTTGCGATACGTATGGCATTCATCGCAGGACTCAGCTTTGAGCGCTTCGCTGCCGCCGTCGATGCCATGGTAGGCGATCCCTTTGGTCGAATCGCAGTTCGAGCACTTGGTGCGGACCATATGCCATTCATTGGAGCACAGACCGCACTGCAGATAACGATACCCTTGATACTGACCGCCGACGCGCACGATGCTGGCGACGGGCAGGCCGCCGCAGACGGGACAGACGCCGGGCGTGTCGAGATACGGAATATCGCGCGAATCGAGCCGGCTCGCAAGATCGGTCCAGACGATCTGGAGCGCCGCCATGATAAAAGGCGCGGTGGCGGGATTGATTTCGCTGTAGCGATGGGCTAAGACTGCGTCGGCTTGGGTGTCGAGTTCTTCAGGGGCTTTTAGGCGCAGGGTGTCGAGGACTTTGCCGAGGGCGGGGGTGACAGCGCCGGCGGCTTCGACTTTGTCCAGCAGACGGTGGAGGATGTCGCGCCAGGCCGGGTCCCGGTCCGGTGAGAGTGCCGGCACGAGCGGCATGGAGTTTTGTTGGGCGTTTGCTATTGCCTCTGGCGGTGGCTTTTTTGCTTCGAAGCTTGCTGCCAGTTGATGCTGCGCGTCGGCTACTGTTGACATTAGTCGGACGTAGCCGGCTATCGGGCTACTGTTGGCCAGGTGATTCAATCGCGCCGAGCGGATAGCAAATGTCGTCGCCCGTTCGGGCAGGCGGATGCGCGGAATCGCTGAGTGGTCCAGGGATTCGATCTGTGATGGGTCCAGGATCTTTTGGGTCATTGTGGGGCCTCTTTCATTCTGTGCTGCGCACGCTGGGGTTGTTTGCGGTTTGTTGCTTGCCGGCGGCGTATTGGGCTGTTTGCTTAGGGCGTTGGCCTTTCCTCGCGTTGGCCTTTCCTCGCGTTGGCCTTTCCTCGCATTGTTATCGGTCTATTCGCTTCGCCCCTGTGCGGGGCGGCACCTACTTTCTTTGCCGCCGCAAAGATAGTAGGCAAAGAAAGCGGGCTGCAACCGCTAGCCCGTAGGTGTCCATCTTTGTCCTAACCCGGGAACGGCCCAACACGAGACCCGCCCTCGCACCACCCACGTTAGTGACAAAGCACTCATCCGTTCCAGCGTTGCGCTGCGCGCCCCGCCGTTGGGCATAGCTTCTAGCATGCTGACGTTACTCCAACTTCTTCGGTTTCCCTAGCAAACCCATCCGCGACGCACGCAGTGCGGAGTGGGGTGGGGTGAATGAGCCCAGTGTCACAAACGGGTGTGGTGCGAGAGCGGGTCTCGTCCCGGACCGCTCCGGCTTCACACAAGAGGTGGACACCTACAGGCTAGCGGTGTGAGCCCGCTTTCTTTTGCCTACTTTTCTTTGCGGCCGGCAAAGTAAAGTAGGTGCCGCCCGCACAGGGGCGAACCTAATAGACCAATAACAAATCAAGGAAAGGCCAACACCCCAGCAAAACAACCAAAAAAAACCGCCTGCAACGCAAAAACAAAGCCCTATTTAACACTCTCCCGAAACCACTTAGGATGATGCTTCCTGGCCCACCCAAAGGTAACAGTCCCACGGACCATAGCGCCGATAGACCCTTTAATCCAGAGCGCAGCATAAATATGAACCACAATCCCAACAATCAAAACAAAGGCCGCAGTAGTATGCACCACCGCCGCGAGGCGAATCACCCCAATAGGAAAGTAAAACGAAAAATACCGCCGCCAAATCACAATGCCGCTGCAAAGTAATAACAAAAGACAAACCACCATCGCAAAGAACAACAACTTCTGCCCAGCGTTATACCGCCCAATCTCAGGCAAATTCTCCTCGCGATTAGCGAGCACATCATCAATCTGCCGCAGCCATTGCACATCATCTCGATCCAGATAATTGTGATGCCAGAACCGCAACGCAAGAAAAAAGAACGACACAAACATCACCACACCCACAAACGGATGCAGAATCCGCGTCCACTGTCCGCCGCCAAACAGCGCCGTCAGCCAGAACATCGACGGATGAAACAGCGCCAGCCCAGACAGCGCCAGCAACACAAACGTAATCGCCGTGATCCAGTGATTCGTGCGCTCATTCGGCGTGTAACGCACAATCAGATTCGGGTCATCTGAGTTCATCGCTCTGCTCCTCGCGTTCGCCCCTGATGCGTCGTGCTTCATCCCGCGCCGCCAGTTCATCCTCTTCCGTCACCTCGTTCGGACCGATCCGCGTGTAATGGAAGAACCCCGATAGCGCCGCCAGGGCAATGCCCGCCACCGCCAGCGGCTTCGCAATACCCTTCCACAAGCGCACCATCGGACTGATGCGCGGGTTGTCCGGCAAGCCGTGGTATAGCGACGGTTGATCCGCGTGGTGCAGCACATACATCACGTGCGTGCCGCCCACGCCCGGCGGATCGTACAGCCCCGCGTGCTCGAAGCCGCGCTCCTTCAGGTCCTCGATGCGCTCCGCCGCGTGCTGCTTCATGTCCTCCTTCGTGCCGAATACGATCGCGCCGGTCGGGCACGTCTTTACGCATGCAGGCTCCTGCCCCACCGCCACGCGGTCGGAACACAGCGTGCACTTGTACGCCCGGTTATCCTTCTTCGAAATACGCGGCACGTTGAACGGGCAGCCGGTGACGCAGTAACCGCACCCGATGCAGTTTTCCTCGTGGAAATCCACGATGCCGTTCGTGTACTGCACGATCGCGCCCGGCGAAGGACACGCCTTCAGGCAGCCCGGGTCCTCGCAGTGCATGCAGCCGTCCTTGCGGATCAGCCATTCGAGATTGCCGTCCGGATTCTCGTACTCGGAAAAGCGCATCACCGTCCATGAATGCTCGGTGAGGTCCATCGGGTTGTCGTACACGCCGTGGTTGACCCCCACCTCGTCGCGCAGATCGTTCCACTCCATGCACGCCGTCTGGCACGCCTTGCAGCCGATGCATTTGCTGACGTCGATCAGCTTCGCTACGGTGCCCGTTATCGGCTCGCGCACGGCTGGAGGCTGCACCGTAGTGGCCGACAGTCGCTTGATATCCAATGATTGCAGTGCCATCGCCTCTCCTAGGCCTTTTCAACCTTCACCAGGAACGACTTGAATTCCGGTGTCTGCGAATTCCCGTCGCCCACGACCGGCGTCAGCGTATTGCTCAGGTAACCGGGCTTCGTCTGCCCCTTGAAACCCCAATGCAGCGGAATGCCAACCGTCTGCACCTTCTTGCCGTCAATCATCAACGGCTTGATACGTTTGGTCACCACCGCCACCGCGATCAGATAGCCGCGGTTGGACGACACCTTCACGCGGTCGCCCGCCACCACTCCCACCTCCTTCGCGAGGTCTTCGCTAATCTCGACAAACTGCTGCGGCTGGATAATCGAATTCAGCCGTGCATGCTTGGTCCAGAAGTGGAAGTGCTCGGTCAAGCGATACGTGGTCGCGGTATGCGGGAAGTCCGCCGCCTTGCCGAAGGCCGCCCGGTCGTCCGGAAACACGCGCGCCGCCGGATTGCTGGTCGCCTGCGCGTTCTGCGGATGCAGAGGGTTGTAGCCAAGCGGATTCTCGAACGGCTCGTAGTGCTCGGGGAACGGTCCTTCGTTCATCTCGTCGCGGGCGAAGAAGCGCGCCACGCCTTCCGGGTTCATGATGAACGGTCCCATGCCGTTTTCAGGCGGCTCGTCCGCCTTGAAGTCCGGAATGTCCGCCCCGGTCCAGGCCGACCCATTCCAGCCAATCAGCTTGCGGGTGGGATCGAACGGCTTGCCGCTCAGATCGCACGACGCGCGATTGTAGAGAATCCGCCGGTTCACCGGCCACGCCCATGCCCAGTTGAGTGTCTGGCCAATACCGGTCGGGTCGTCGTTGTTGCGCCGCCCCATCTGATTGCCTTCTTCGGTCCATGCACCGCAGAAGATCCAGCAGCCGCTCGAGGTCGAGCCATCGTCCTTCAGTTGGGCAAAGCTTGCGAGCTGCTGGCCTTTCTTCACCAGCAACTTGGTCGGATCCTTCGCGTCGGTCAGGTTGGTCACTGCCTTGCCGCTGAACTCCATCGCCAGTTCTTCCGGCGTCGGGCTCTCCGGGTTCGCATACGGCCAGTCCAGCTTGACGATCGGATCGGGGTATTTTCCGCCCTGCTGCTGGTATGCCTTGCGCATGCGCAGGAAAATCCCGGACATGATCTCGAGGTCGCTCTTCGCTTCGCCCGGACCGTCCACGCCCTTCCAGTGCCATTGCAGCACACGGCTCGAACTCACCAGCGAGCCGCGTTCTTCCGCGAAGCAGGTCGTGGGCAGCCGGAACACTTCGGTCTGGATCTTCGAAGCGTCGACGTCGTTGTAGTCGCCATGATTCTTCCAGAACTCAGCGGTTTCGATGGCGAGCGGGTCCATCACCACCAGCCACTTCAGCTTGCCCAGCGCCGAGCTGGTCTTCGCCTTGTTTGGCGAGGACGCGAGCACGTTGAAGCCTTGCGCGATATAGCCGTTCATCTTGCCCTGATCCATCAGCTCAATGGTCTGCAGCAGGTCGTATGACTTGTCGAGCTTGGGCAGATAGTCGTAGCCCCAGTTATTGTCAGCCGTGGCAGCGTCGCCCCACCACGACTTCATGAAGCTCACGAAAAACGCACCGTAGTTCTTCCAGTAACTCAGCTGGTTGGGCCGCAGCTGCTGCGTCGCGCGTTTCTTGATGTAGCCGCCGTAGTCCTGCTCGTCTTCCATCGGCAACGTCATGTAGCCCGGCAGCAGGTTCGACATCAGCCCGAGATCCGTGAGCCCCTGGATGTTCGAGTGGCCGCGCAACGCGTTCATGCCGCCGCCAGCGATGCCGATATTGCCCAGCAGCAGTTGCACCATCGCGCCAGTGCGGATCATCTGCGCACCGATCGAGTGATGCGTCCAGCCGAGCGCGTACAGGATCGTCCCGGCGCGGCCTGGCACAGAGGTGGTGGAAAGCATTTCGCAGACCTTCAGGAATTTGTCCTTTGGCGTGCCACAGGTCTTCTCGACCATCTCGGGCGTGTAGCGCGAGTAATGCTGCTTGAGCAGGTTGTAGACGCAGCGCGGGTCCTGCAGCGTCATGTCAACCTTCACAAAGCCATCGTCGCCGCGCTCGTAATCCCACGACTGCTTGTCCGGATACGCGTGCTTCCCAGCGTCATAGCCGGAGTAGATGCCGTCGTTGAACGCGAAATCCTGACGCACGATGAACGCGAAGTCGGTGTAGTTCTTCACGTACTCGTGCTGGATCTTGTCATTCGTCAGCAGATAGTTGATCACCCCGCCGAGGAAAACGATATCCGTGCCGGTGCGAATCGGCGCGTAGTAATCGGCCACCGAAGCGGTGCGCGTAAAACGCGGATCGACCACGATCAGCCGCGCCTTGCGGTTAGCCTTCGCTTCAACGACCCATTTGAAGCCGCACGGGTGCGCCTCGGCGGCATTACCGCCCATCACCAGAATCACATCCGCGTTCTTGATGTCGACCCAATGGTTCGTCATCGCTCCACGGCCAAACGTCGGGGCAAGACCTGCCACCGTCGGGCCGTGTCAGACACGCGCCTGGTTGTCGAATGCGAGCATCCCCATACTGCGCACAGTCTTGTGCGTCAGATACCCCACCTCGTTACTACCGGCTGATGCAGCGAGCATGCCGGTGGTCAGCCAGCGGTTGACCTTCTTGCCGTCTTCCGTGGTTTCCACGAAGTTGGCGTCCCGGTCCGCCTTCATGAGTTTCGCGATGCGGTCGAGCGCGTCATCCCACGAAATGCGCTGCCACTGATCGGAACCGGCAGCGCGATACTCGGGATACTTCAGGCGGCTCGGGCTGTGGATGAAGTCGATCAGGCTCGCGCCCTTCGGACAAAGCGTGCCGCGGTTGACCGGGTGATCGGGATCGCCTTCAATATGAATGATGCTGGCCGTGGCGTTCTTCGCGCCGTCACCCAGCCCGTACATGAGGATCCCGCAGCCCACCGAGCAATACGGGCAGGTGTTCCGGGTTTCAGTGGTGCGCGCCAGCTTGTACTGTCGGACCTCGGCGAGCGCGGTATCCGGCGAGAAGCCCATCAGGGCCAGGCTCGATCCGGCCAGCGTAGACGCCGTCACCTTAAGGAACTGACGTCGGGACATTTGCAGCATGGTCGTCCTCAGCATGGATGTTGTGGGGAGTACGAAAAAGTATAAGACGTTTCCTTAATAGATTCTTTCCGCCAGCACCTGGTTCGCTCCGGACATACCCTGAAGCGGGAACGTCCTTGTTATAGTGACAGGCATAGTGCTTGCGCTTCTTCTGTGTGTCCCGTGCCGCAGCGGCGTACAGGCGCAGAACCCGGCGCCACGATCCCGTCAAGAGACCTCATGGAAATCGACACGCTATCCGCCGACAATCTGCAACGCGCCGCCCGCCACCAGGCCTCATGGGCGATGGGCGCTTTCAGCAAATTCGCGGAAGACCGCTGTGCGGCCATGGCTGCGGGCATCGCATTCTATGCGGCGTTTTCGCTCGCGCCCACGCTCGTAATGGTGATCGCCGTGGCCGGCTGGTTCTTCGGCGCCCAGGCGGTACGCGGTGAATTGTTTGCGCATATCCACGGACTGCTTGGCGATGAAGCCGCGGCAGGTGTGCAGACCATCGTTCAGAACGCCCGACATGCCGGCAGCGCCGGTGGCATTGCGGCAATTATTTCGTTCGTCTTACTGGCGATCGGCGCGTCGGCCACCTTCTCATCGCTCAATACCGCGCTCAACATCGTCTGGCCGCTCACGGGCCCGCGCTCGTCTAGCGTGATCGCGCTGGTGCGGGTGCGGCTGGTGTCGTTTGGCCTCGTGCTCGGCGTAGCGTTCCTGCTGATCGTGTCGCTAGTGCTCGACACGGCCATCACCTTTATCGGCAAGTGGATCTGGGGCGACTCGCCGTATGTCGTGATCGGCAATCTGCTGCAATTGCTGGTGGCCCTGCTGGTGCTGGCGTTCGCCTTCGCCGCCCTGCTGAAATTCCTCCCTGATGCCGCGGTCCGCTGGCGCGATGCACTGGTGGGCGGGGTGGTCGCGGCGGTGCTGTTCTCAGCGGGCAAAAAGCTCTTCGCCCTCTATCTGGCCCATGCAGGCATGGCGAATTCGTTCGGCGCGGCGGGTTCGCTCGCGGTGCTGCTGATGTGGCTGTACTTCTCGGC
>JBEKNG010000082.1:0-12298 GCA_049523075.1 Paraburkholderia sp. | reverse complement strand
GCCAACCGCGCATCGACAAGTATCAAGGGAGTGGACATGAAGAACGATCTGCCTGAGATTGCCGCGCTCGAAGCGCTGCTGCGCGAACAACGACAGGCGTATCTGCGCGCGCCGTATCCGTCATGGGAAACCCGTGCCGCGAGCCTGAAGTCGTTGCGCGCGATGCTGCTCGATAACCGCGATGCGCTCGCCGAAGCCATGAACGCCGACTTCGGCAACCGCGCCAAGGAAGAAATCCTGCTTGCGGAGTTCCTGCTTGTGAAAGAGGAGATCGACGCCGCGCTCAGGCACGGCAAGCGCTGGATGAAACCCCGACGGCGCAGCACCAACAAGTGGCTGTTGCCGGCGCGCGCCAAGGTGATCCCGCAACCGCTCGGCGTGATCGGCATCATCGCGCCGTGGAATTATCCGATACTGCTCGCTGCCGGTCCGCTGGTGAGCGCCCTCACCGCCGGCAACCGCGCCATCGTCAAGATGTCGGAGCTAACGCCGCGCACCTCGGCGCTGTTCGAACAACTGATCGCGCAGACCTTCGCACGCGACCACGTCACCGTGGTCAACGGCGACGCCGCGCTCGCCGCCGCCTTCAGCGCACAACCATTCGATCATCTGCTGTTCACCGGCTCGACCAATGTGGGCCGCGAAGTGATGCGCGCCGCCGCCGAGCATCTGACGCCCGTCACGCTCGAGCTGGGCGGCAAGTCGCCCGCCATCGTCGGCCCGCATGCGCGCTTCGACAATGCGGTCGATAACCTCATCGCCGGCAAGACGATGAATGCCGGGCAAACCTGTATCGCGCCCGACTACGTGCTGCTGCCGCGCGGCAAGGAGCAGGCGTTCATCGACCGGGCTCGCAAGCGCATGTCGGCGATGTATCCGGATTTCGCCCGCAATCGCGACTACACGTCGATCATCTCGGAGCGTCATTTCGCGCGGCTGCAGCGCCTCGTCGACGAGGCACAAGCGGCCGGCGCGCAACTTCATCTGCTCGCCGACGGCGCCGCCGACGCGGTGACGCGACGTTTTCCGCTGATCGCCGTGACGAACGCGCCCGACGAAACCGCGCTGATGCAGGAGGAAATCTTCGGCCCGCTACTGCCGATCGTCCCTTACGACACCCTCGACGACGCCATCGCGTGGATCAACGCGCAGCCGCGACCGCTCGCCCTGTATCTGTACGACGACGATGCAGCGACCATCCGGCGCGTCGAGCAGGAAACCATCGCGGGCGGCATGGCCGTCAACGAAACGCTGATGCATCTGGCTTGCGAGAGCCTGCCGTTTGGCGGCGTCGGTGCAAGCGGGATGGGCGCGTATCACGGTTACGAAGGCTTCGTGACCTTCTCGAAGATGAAACCGGTGCTCACCCAGGCGCGCTGGAATGCGCGGGGGCTGATCGCACCGCCGTATGGCAAGCGCGTCAACGCGCTGCTCAAACTGATGATGCGATTCTAGAGCCGACCTTCGGGGCTCCGCTTCGGGCTGGGGCTGGGGCTTTGGCTTTTGACTTCAGGGTTCGGCTTTAGCGCGGGGCTCGAGCGCGGTCGACGGCGGTTCATCCGCGGCGCCGCTTTCCAGCCGGTGCAGCCACGCCAGCAGTTCGGCCACCGCCTGATAGAGCTGCGGCGGAATGCGCGCATCCAGATCCACCTGCATCAGCAACGAGACCATCTCGGGCGCCTCGTGGACATACAGGCCCGCCTCTTTGGCGCGTTGTATGATCATTTCCGCAACCAGGCCGTAGCCCTTCGCGACCACGCGCGGCGCGCGATCGCTGCTTTGAGCGTCGTAGACGAGCGCGGCGGCGCTCTTGCGATGCTTGCGGCTCATCACATGTCCCAGTCGAAATCGGTATCCGGCGCCGTACTCGGCCACTGGGCCCGTTCCGGGCGCCCCGGGCGGGTCGGACGCGCCTGGCGTTCAGCACGCTCAGGCCGGGAACCGCGGCGCGGCGCGCCTGCCGGACCGCCGGCTGTTGTCGTGTTGCCGGCCGGTGCCGTGCGCGCATAGGCCGAAGCCGCCGCCTGGGCCGCCGCGGCAGCAGCGGCGCTCGACGAGCCCGCCGGCACGGCCCCCCCCACCTCGCGAATCGACAGACCGCTCAATTCGATGCCAGCAGCGGCGAGGCGCTGCCTGAAACTCTCGCTTTGCTGGACGAGCCGCGCCGCGCCCAACGGACTCGCCAGCACCCGCGCGGACAAGCGGTTGCCGTCGAGGACCAGCTCGGCATCCACGGTACCCAGCATCGGCAACGACAACGTAAGCCGGGTGCGCCACGGATAGTCTTCCTCCGCGCTGGCGCCCCCGCCCCCGCGCTCCCACTCGTCCCCCTCCTGCTGAATGGTCCAGTCGAATTTCGCTCCCGGCCAAGCCTCGCCAGTCCAGCGAAACTGACCCGTGGCGAGCATGTCGAGTTGCTGGCGCACGAGCGGAATCGTCGCCGCGTTGATCGCCGCGGCGACCGATTGGGTCGCCTGCGTCGGCGCATCGCTCATCTGGGCAACTGCACTATGCAAGGCGGCGGGTTCAGGCTGGGCGGACAGATCGGAGAGCGAATCGGCCAGCACTTCCGCGGCGACAAAGCGCGCAACCTGCGGCGATACGATTGACGTCATCGAGCGGCTCGCGGCGCTGTTTTCCTCGGCGGCGGCATTGGTGCTCTGCGTCGTGCCGGGCCGCGTCTGCTGCGCCGGTGCCGACGCTGAGCCGGGCTGCGCGCTGCCATCGGCGTCCGCCGCCCAGTCGCGCGGCAATTCCTCGGCGGTATCGAGGAGACTGTTTTGGGGTTCGTTGGCGAGGTCGGACAGTGTGAACTGGCCGGCCAGCCACTGCGCTAGATGCGCCTCATAGAACAGGCCGCTGCCTGCCACGGTCTGTTCGAGCGCCGCGGCAAGGGCCGCTACCGGCACCGGCGAAGCGGCCACGCTGGTGGCCGCCGTCGCGGTCGTGCCTGTCGCGCTTGTCGGGTTGGCTGTGCCTGCTGCATCCGCGGGGTTTGGATTGCCCGCCAGGGCGGCGTCGCTCGCATCCGCGGGCTGGTCGCCCGCCAAATCGAACAGGGGAAGTTCCGCCATCTCGACGTCGAGCGCCGGCGCGGCGGGCCAGATTGGCAGCTGGCCGAGAATGGCGGTGGTCGCCTCGCCACCGGAAAGCGCAATCGCGTTGAGTGTCTGCGCCACCTCGGACAAGACGGTCTGCGCGGAGGCAGGCGGTGGCGTCGGCACCTCGGGGGTGACGACCGGGGTGTCCACGCTCAGCGCCGACGCGCCCGCTTGCGCGGTGCCCGGCGCACCGGGGGCGATATTGAGCAGGCTGTCGACCCGGCTCGCAAGCAGCGAAGCGATGGCCGTGTCGATTCCGTTCATGCCGGTTTCCTCAAGAAAACGCTGGGCCACCCCGAGTTTTCCGTCCAGCAGGACGTCCTGCTGGAGGATTGACCCCCTCGGGGGGCCTGGCACGAATGGCCAGGTTTGGGGGCACTCTGATTTGGCCGCACTTCTAACTGCGCGCGGCTAACGCAGTCAATTTATCGCAGTCAAAAAAACTCAGCGGGCTCCGTACAATTCCTTGAGCACCCGGGCCGGCCGGCCAGCAAACAGCGCCGAAAGATTTGCCATGCGCGGACTGGCGAGATCCCGGATCGCCGCATCGTCCGCCAGAATCTGCCGGATCAGGTCGAATTTGCGCACGCGCTCCAACTCGTCAAGCTTCACCCCGGTTTCCGCGTCTTTTAACGCATCGACCAGGTGCCGATACTCTTCCTGCAAAGGCACCAGATCGTTCCACAGGGCGCGGCGAGCTGCGATCAGCATGCGTGCGGAAATCGCTGCGATTGCCTCGTAGCGAGCAAAATATTCTGCGTTCGAAGTCATCTCACACTTTCCGCGGATGGCTGTGCCGCCATCCGCGCGATCTCCGGGGCAATCCCGATCCAGGCTTTTTCGAGGGTGGCCAGCAAGCGGTCGACTTCGATCAGCATGGTCTCGCTATGCTGGATGTTGGCTTCGAGCAGGCGGCGCGCCATATAGCTATACAGCGCGTTCAGACGCTGGCCGATCTCACCGCCTGCTTCGACGTTGAGCGACGCCTGCAGTCCGCCTTCAACAATCCGGATCGCCTTGCTGATGGCTTTCCCGCGCTCCGCCACCGACGTCACATCCCCGTTCTGGAGGTGCATGCGTGCCTGGGCGATCGCCTGACGCGCACCCTGATACAGCAAAACGATCAGACGATGTGGACTGGCGCCCATTACCCCTGTCTCGACGCCGACACGTGCATATGCGTTGGCTCCAGCGTGTCCTGGGGAAAACATCGGCGCTCCTCCTTTTGTGCGGAATCGGAAAGTATGAGACGTCTCTCCAGGCGCGTCGCCGCGCCCAGGATTTCTGTCTGTACCTGGTTATCGGATGGGCAACCTAAAAGCTTTAGGCCGTTGTAAGGAGGCTTAGGGCGAAATTACGCAAAATGCTGTGGCGACGTTCGCGGTCTCACGCCGTGAGGAGGCACGGCCATGAACCCCCGCTCGCGGACCGGGTACCGGTGCTCCCGCCGGAGCCGGCCGCGCGCTACGCCGTCAAACCGACATCTGCATGACGTCGTTGTAGGCGGTCACCAGCTTGTTGCGCACCTGCAGGCCGAACTGGAAGCCCAGATTGGCCTTTTGCCCGTCGATCATCACGTCGTTCAGCGACACGTTGGGCGCGCCGACTTCAAACGCCTTCGCCTCGCCGTCCGCGGATTGCTGGTCGTTGCTGATCTTGTCGAGCGACGACTTGAGCAGCGACGCAAAACCGCTCGAGCTTGCCGCTTGGGACTGATCCGCCACCGATTCGGTACCGCCGGCGGCCTGCGCGGCCATCGCCTGCATCTGCTGCAGCGCCGACGAGAGCGCGTTCACGGGCATTGTCATGTTATCTCCAGAGGGAAGGTGGAGCGGCGCGGCCAAGCCTGCCGATCTGACCGAAAGAATATCAGCGGGCTCATTTCGAAAGCCGCGAAACTAGGGGGGAAACCCCGCTCTATTCGAGCAATCGGGTTGCCCGTGCCTGCGCATAATTCCAATCGTGAAAGTCTCTGTCCATGCGCCCGCCGACCCCGGTCTGGCGCCAGGCAGCAGGACCCCAGGCATCCCGGAGATACCCGACGCATGGATTCGTCAGCCAACTCGTTGATCAACCCCGACGCCCGCATGGGCCTCGCCGGCGCGCAGGCGCCAGGCGGCGCCGCACCCGGCGCCGGCCAGCCCGGCGGCGCCGTGGATCTGGGAGGTGGTGGCCTCGGCGGCAACTTTACCCAGCGCCTGTCCGGCTTGACGCAAATGCGCGGCAATCCGCGCGCGCCGCTGATCTTCGCGGTCGCCGTGCTGGTCGCCGTCGTGGTCGGCTTGTGGCTCTGGTCACGTGCGCCGGACTACAAGGTCCTGTACAGCAATCTGTCGGACCAGGACGGTGGCGCAATCATCACCGCACTGCAAGCGGCCAACATCCCCTACAAATTCTCCGACGGCGGCGGCGCGATTCTCGTCCCGTCCGACCAGGTGCACGAAATGCGCCTACGTCTTGCATCCCAAGGCCTGCCGAAGAGCGGCTCGGTCGGCTTCGAATTGATGGACAACGAGAAGTTCGGCATCAGCCAGTTCGCCGAGCAGGTCAATTACCAGCGGGCGCTCGAGGGTGAGCTCGAACGCACCATCGAATCGGTCAACGCGGTCCAATCGGCGCGCGTGCATCTGGCCATCCCGAAGCCCTCGGTGTTCGTGCGCGACCATGAGACGCCGTCCGCCGCGGTGCTGCTGAACCTGTATCCGGGCCGCATGCTCGACGAAGGCCAGGTGAACGCGATCACCCACATGGTGGCGTCGGCGGTGCCGGACATGCCGGCACGCGGCGTGACGATCGTCGACCAGGACGGCAATCTGCTGACGCAGCCGTCTTCCGGTGCGGGTCTCGACGCCTCCCAGCTCAAATATGTGCAACAGATCGAGCACGACACGCAGCAGCGCATCGACGCGATCCTCGCACCGCTATTCGGCGCCGGCAACGCGCACTCGCAGGTAAGCGCCGACGTCGACTTCTCGCAGATCGAGCAGACTTCGGAGAACTACGACCCGAACAACAATCCGCAGCAGGCGGCGATCCGCAGCCAGCAGACCAGTACCGATACAGAACTGTCGCAAGGCGGTGCGTCAGGCGTCCCGGGTGCGCTGTCGAACCAGCCTCCGCAGCCAGCCTCCGCGCCGATCAACGCGCCGAACGGTACCGGCGGTCCGACCACGACACCGGTCAGCGACCGCAAGGATGCGACCACCAACTACGAGCTCGACAAGACCGTGCGCCACGTCCAGCAGTCGATGGGCAACATCAAGCGGCTGTCGGTGGCGGTGGTGGTGAACTACATGCGTGTCGTGGATGCCAAGGGCCACGCGACCACGCAGCCCATGACGCCCGAGATGAACGCCCAGGTCACCCAACTGGTGAAGGATGCAATGGGCTACAGCGCCGAGCGCGGCGACGCGGTGAACGTGGTCAACAGCGCCTTCCTCACTGAGGTCGACCCGAACGCGAACCTGCCGTGGTGGCGCACGCCGGACATGATCGCGCTGGCCAAGCAGATCGCGACCTACCTGGGCATCGGCGCCGTCGCCCTGTTCCTGTACTTCGCAATGGTCAAGCCAGCACTGCGGCGCGCCTTCCCGCCGCCGGCACCGCCGGCCGCCGCACTACCTTCGGCGGACGAGCCCATGCTGCTCGACGGTTTGTCGACTTCCGAGCGCAGCGGCAGTGCGGCCAGGGAAGAGGACGGTGAGTCCGACCTGGTGTCGCTCGAGAGCGATAAACACAAATTCGAGCGGAACCTGGAATACGCACGCAACATCGCGCGCCAGGATCCGAAGATCGTTGCAACTGTCGTCAAGAACTGGGTGTCCGATGAGCGCTGAAGGCGTGGTGAAAAGTGCGCTCCTGCTGATGTCGATCGGTGAGGAAGAAGCCGCGCAGGTATTCAAGTTTCTCGGCCCGCGCGAGGTCCAGAAGATCGGGGTCGCGATGGCCGCGCTGAAGAACGTGACGCGCGAACAGGTGGACGAGGTACTGCACGAATTCGTCCGCGAGGCCGAGCAGCACACGGCCCTGTCTCTCGATTCGAGCGAATACATCCGTTCGGTGCTGACCAAGGCGCTCGGCGACGACAAGGCCGGCGCGATCATCGACCGGATCCTGCAGGGCAGCGACACAAGCGGTATCGAAGGCCTGAAGTGGATGGATTCGTCGGCGGTGGCCGAATTGATCAAGAACGAGCACCCGCAGATCATCGCGACCATCCTCGTCCACCTCGACCGCGACCAGGCATCTGAAATCGTCTCCTGCTTTAGCGAGCGGCTGCGCAACGACGTGCTGCTGCGGATTGCCACGCTCGACGGCATCCAGCCCGCGGCGCTGCGCGAACTGGACGACGTGCTGACCGGCCTCTTGTCCGGCAGCGACAATCTCAAGCGTAGCCCGATGGGCGGCATCCGCACGGCGGCGGAAATTCTCAACTTCATGTCGAGCAACCACGAAGAAGGCGTGCTCGAAAACGTCCGCCAGTACGACGCGGAACTCGCGCAGAAGATCGTCGATCAGATGTTCGTGTTCGAGAACCTGCTCGACCTGGAAGACCGCGCGATCCAGTTGCTGCTGAAGGAAGTCGAATCCGAAGCGCTGATCATTTCGCTGAAGGGCGCGCCGCCCGCGTTGCGCCAGAAGTTCCTCTCGAATATGTCGCAGCGTGCAGCCGAACTGCTTGCCGAAGACCTCGACGCCCGCGGTCCGGTACGCGTCTCCGAAGTGGAAACGCAGCAACGCCGCATTTTGCAGATCGTGCGCAACCTGGCAGAAGGCGGCCAGATCGCACTAGGCGGCAAGGCGGAAGACGCTTATGTCTGATCAGGATTCCACGCGCAAGGCGAGCCTCTCGGCCTACCAGCGCTGGGAGATGGCCTCGTTCGACCCGGTGCCGCCAGCGCCGCCGCCGCCCGAACCGGTCGATGACAGCGGCGCCTTCGAAGCCGAACTGCAGCACCTGCGCGATGCCGCGCACGCCCAAGGCGTCGCCTCGGGCCATGTGACCGGACAGGCACTCGGCTATCAGGCTGGCTACGCCCAAGGTCACGCGCAAGGCTTCGCCCAGGGGCAAACCGAAGCGCGCGAGGAAGCCGCCCGGCTCGCCGCGCTGGCGGAAACTTTCAAGGCCGCGCTAGACGGCGCACAGCACGAAATTTCGGAAACCCTGGTCGCACTCGCACTGGACATCGCGCAGCAGGTGGTGCGCCAGCATGTGCAGCATGACCCGGCAGCACTGATTGCCGCCGCCCGCGAAGTGCTGGCGGCCGAGCCTGCGCTGACAGGCGCGCCTCACCTGGTGGTGAGCCCGGCCGACCTGCCGGTCGTCGAGGCGTATCTGATGGAAGAATTGCAGGCGCGCGGCTGGTCCGTGCGCACCGACCCGGCGGTCGAGCGCGGCGGTTGCCGCGCCCACTCCGGCACCGGCGAAGTGGATGCCGGCATCGACACACGCTGGCAGCGGGTTGCTGCTGCGCTGGGCAAGGTAAGCGCATGGTGACGCCGACCATCGCCGAGATCCGCGCCAGCGACCTGACGCCGCTCGAACAGGAGCTGGCGCTGGCATCGTTCGGCCCCCCGCCGCTGCTGGACGAGCCCGAGGACGCACCGCGTCCAAAGGCTGCCCCGCACGATCCACGCCATGGTCACTCCACCTCCGCGTTCGTGGCCAACAGCCGCGACGCCACGCCGGGCGCAGCGGATGCCACCGCCATGCCCCCCGCCCGGGATCCGGCGCTCGCTGATAACCCTCACCTGAATGGTTGGCGTGCCCATCTGGACGAACTGCGCGCCCGTAACGCCATTGCCAGGCCAATGCGCGCCTGCGGACGTCTGACGCGGGCCGCGGGCCTCGTGCTCGAAGCGGTCGGGCTGCGCCTGTCGGTCGGCGCCGAAGTGATGATCGAACTGCCGCAGGGCAGTTCGCTGCCGATGGCGGAAGCCGAAGTGGTGGGCTTTGCAGGCGACAAACTGTTCCTGATGCCGACCACCGAAGTGATCGGCCTGTTGCCCGGCGCGCGTGTCTATCCGCGCGAAAGCGCGCCGATCGCCGATCCGATGGCGGGCGCCAAACGTCTGCCGGTGGGCTGGGAGTTGCTTGGCCGGGTGCTTGATGCCTCGGGCCGCCCGCTCGACGGACTCGGGCCGCTCGGCGCCAAAACGGATGCGCCGCTTTCCGCACCGACAATCAATCCGCTGAACCGCGAGCCGATCCACAAGGTACTCGACGTCGGCGTGCGCGCGATCAACGCGCTGCTGACGGTCGGGCGCGGCCAGCGGATGGGGCTCTTCGCCGGCTCGGGTGTCGGTAAATCAGTGCTGCTCGGCACGATGGCGCGCTACACCAGCGCCGAAGTCATCGTGATCGGCCTGATCGGCGAACGTGGCCGCGAAGTGAAGGAATTCATCGAACAGATTCTCGGCGAGGACGGCCTCGCGCGCTCGGTAGTCGTCGCGGCCCCCGCGGACGTCTCGCCGCTCTTGCGAATGCAGGCCGCCGCATACTCGACCTCGCTCGCCGAATATTTCCGCGATCAGGGCAAGCACGTGCTGTTGCTGATGGACTCGCTGACCCGCTACGCGATGGCGCAGCGCGAAATTGCGCTCGCCGTCGGCGAGCCGCCGGCCACCAAGGGCTATCCGCCTTCGGTGTTCGCGAAGCTGCCGGCGCTGGTCGAGCGCACCGGCAATGGGCCGGCGGGCGGCGGATCGATCACGGCGTTCTACACCGTCCTGACCGAGGGCGACGACCAGCAGGACCCGATCGCCGATTCGGCGCGCGCGATTCTGGACGGCCATATTGTGCTGTCGCGCTCGCTGGCTGAAGCCGGTCACTACCCGGCAATCGATATCGAAGCCTCGATCAGCCGCGCGATGACGGCGCTGATCGACGAGCCGCATCTGGAGAAGACACGTCTGTTCAAGCAGATGCTGTCGCGTTACCAGCGTAACCGCGACCTGATCAATGTGGGCGCCTATTCGAGTGGGCGCGACCAGCTACTCGACCGCGCGATTGCGCTGTATCCGCGCATCGAGGCGTTTCTGCAGCAAGGTTTCCGCGAATGTGCGGAATTCGACACGAGTTTGCAGCGACTCAACGCGCTGTTTGCCTAAGGAGGCTGACGATGGCGAAACACTTTCCGATCAAGACGCTTATCGGCCTCGCCCAGGATGATGTGGACGGCGCCGCACAACGCCTTGGCCGCGTGCAGCGCGAAGCGAGCGAAGTGCAGGCGCAGCTCGACGCGCTGGTGCGCTACCGCGACGAATACCACACACGTTTCACGGCAAGCGCCCAGAGTGGGATGCCGGCCGGCAACATGCGCAACTTCCAGGCCTTCATCGACACGCTCGACGCAGCCATCGAACAGCAGCGCAAGCTGCTGAACGCGGCCAATGCGCGGGTCGAAGCGGCGAAGCCGGAATGGCAGCGCCACAAACAGAAGCTAGGCTCTTACGAAGTACTGCAAGCACGCGGCGATGCGGCGGAAGCCCAGCAGGTGGCGCGGCGCGAGCAGCGCGACGCCGACGAACATGCCGCACGAATTCTCAGGATGCGCGCCGAGGGTGTGTAGCCCGCGCGCTTGCATGACCACGTGACCGGCACCGGCCGGAGCCTGAGCGCACAACCGCTTGACCGGCACCGACCGGAACTTGACCGGACTCACTGGATAGACAGGATCAGCTATGTCGCCCATATCGTTTGTCAATTCGCTAGCCGATTCGTCCGGTACTACATCGACGATTTCGCTGGCGAACAGCGCGAGCACGCAGCCGTTCGCGCAGACCTTGCAACAGAGCATCGACTCGCAAAATGAGGCGGCGCAGAGCCCGAGCACTGCCGAGCAGAGCACGCCGCCGCAGGCATCCGCACCTCCGCCGTCACCCGCGCAGTCGTCTCCTGCGAATACGCAAGCCGCATCGCAGTCGAACACCCAGGCGTCAAGCAGCACGAATAACAACGGCAACGACGCGAGCAACACCAACAGTGCCAGCGGTGCCGACGGCGCCAATAACGGCGGGACGACCTCGACCGCGGCCTCAGGCAATCCGCAGCAGGGTGCTGGCAAAGCCGACAGCTCGACATCGCAGCAAAGCAGCACCAGTTCGGGCAACCCGACGACCTCACCGGCAGCGGCAGCGGTCGCGGCGCAATTGCAGGCACAGGCACAGCTTCAGGCCCAGGCCGACGCAAACGCGAAAGGCGCGAACAGCCAGACAACGGACGACGACGCCACCGCGCTGGCGGACGGCACGACGGGCAGCGACAAGACGGCGGACGGCACGCACCACAGTAAAGGGTTGGCCGCGGCGGATTCGAAGTCGGCCAGCGACGCGTTGCAGGCAGCGCTGGCGGCGCTCAATGGAGCACAGGGCGCGGCGCCGGCGCAGGCCGCGAGCGTAGGCACTGGGAGCAATCCGACCAACGCGACGATGAGCACTTCCGGCCTGAGCGGCGGCACCGGACCGACGCTGCACGGATCGACGGACGGCAAGACGTTGGCGAAAGGCTCGATGCTGGGTGACGCGAGCGGCAAGCTGGGCGACAAGATGGGGCAGACCGAGGCCACGGCTGTGAGCACGGCGGACTCGGAGGCGAGGAACGCGGCTGATGCACTGGCTGCGACGACCACGACGGATGCGCAAGACAGCTTGTCGAGCTTGAAGAGTCAGGCGGACGCGACGAGTGCGGCGCTGGTGTCGGGCCAGGCCGCGGCGGCGAGCGCATCGACGACAGCGACGGCACAGGGCACGGACCCGGCGGCGGCCGCTGCGGCGGCGAGCACGCTGGCGCAGCCGGTGGGCACATCGGACTGGGAGGACGAGTTGGGGCAGAAGGTGGTGTTTCTGTCGAACGCGAATCAGCAGAGTGCCCAGTTGAATTTGAACCCGAAGGACCTGGGGCCACTTCAGGTGGTGTTGCAGGTTTCCGATAACCATGCACATGCGTTGTTTGTTTCGCAGCATCCGGAGGTTCGGGAGGCTGTTGAGGCGGCCTTGCCGAAGTTGCGGGAGGCGATGGAGCAGAATGGGATTGGGTTGGGGAGTGCCAGTGTGAGTGATGGGTTTGCACGGCAGACTGGGCAGGAGGGTCAATCGTCCAACGGGTCTGGTAAGGGTGGGGCTGGCAGTGGTGTTACCTCCGGTGGGGATTCTGAAGGCGATGCCAATGTCGCTGATGTTGCCGTTCGGCGGTCTGT
>JBEKNG010000081.1:0-12325 GCA_049523075.1 Paraburkholderia sp. | reverse complement strand
AGGCGAAACAGTTCGAGGTGTTCCTTGTGGACATCCGCGGGAGCGAAGAAGAGCAAGGGTGAAACTCATCGCACGCATTGTAGAACAAGGCTTTACGCCGCCAGCACGACGCCGCCAGCACGACGCCGCCAGCTCGCCGCCGGCGGCGAGCCTGCGCACGGGTGACGCCAGCCACGGCGGCGGTGCCTTGCAGGAAGGGCGGACATTGACCAGAAGATGCCGAAGTCTGCGAGGACGCCGATCAACGCGATCGACGGGACGGTCGCCGCCAACGTGGGATCGAGTGCGTCAGCGACGCGTTTCTGCCTCGGACGACACGCCAAAACCGGCTTGCCGCCGGGGTGCGTTACTATCGCGTTTTCAAGATTACTTTTTGTAAGGAGAATCGGCCTATGCACCACGGTATCGGCTTCATTCAGGACCTGGCGGTGGTCATGGCGCTCGCGGGCGTCGTCACCGTGCTGTTCCATCGCCTGAAGCAGCCGGTGGTGCTCGGGTATATCGCTGCTGGGGTGATCATCGGGCCGTACACACCGCCGTTTCAGTTGATCCACGACGAGCAGACCATCCAGACGCTGGGCGAGCTCGGCGTCGTGTTCCTGATGTTTTCGCTAGGGCTCGAATTCAGTCTGCGCAAACTGTTTCAGGTCGGCGCGACCGCGATCGTCGCGGCGTTGTCCGAGATCGTGCTGATGCTGTGGCTAGGCTACGAGATCGGTAGCGCGTTCGGCTGGAGTTCGATGGACTCGCTGTTTCTCGGCGCGATCCTCGCGATCTCGTCGACCACCATCATCGTCAAGGCGTTGTCCGAACTCGGCCTCAAGCGCGAAAGCTTCGCGCAACTGGTGTTCGGCATTCTGATCGTCGAGGACATTCTCGCTATCGCCATGCTGGTGCTGCTGTCCGGCATCGCCCAGACGGGACAGTTGAGCGCCGGTGTCGCGCTGATCACGCTTGGCAAGTTGGTGCTGTTCATGACGGTGTCGCTGGTGGTGGGCATTCTCGTTGTGCCACGCGCGCTCAACTACGTGGCGCGCTCGCGTAGCGACGAGATGCTGCTCGTGTCGGTGCTTGGGTTCTGCTTTGGTTTCTGTCTGCTCGTCGTGAAGCTGGACTACAGCATCGCGCTCGGCGCGTTCCTGATCGGCGCGATCATGGCTGAATCGCGTCATCTGCATCGCATTGAACATCTGATTGCGCCGCTGCGCGACGCTTTTTCGGCGATCTTCTTCGTGACCATCGGTCTGATGCTCAACCCGCATGTGCTGGTCGACTACGCCTGGCCGATTGCGGTCATCACGGCAGCGGTGATCGTCGGCAAGATCGTCTCGTGCGGCCTCGGCACTTTCCTTGCCGGCAAGGACGGCCGCACGGCGATGCGGGTCGGCATGACCGTGTCGCAGATCGGCGAGTTCTCTTTCATCATCGCCTCGCTCGGTCTCACGCTGAAAGTGACGAGCGCTTTCCTATATCCGATCGCAGTCGCGGTATCGGCACTGACAACCCTGTTCACCCCGTACCTGATCCGCGCCGCCGATCCGCTCACGCAGCGGCTCGGCCATGCGATGCCGCGTACCGTTGCCAATGTGTTCGGCATGTACTCGCAGTGGCTCGGGAACCTGCGCCCAGCCAGCGACGGCCCGACGCTGTTTGGCATCACGCGCCGGATCATCCTGCAGATCGCGGTGAATCTCGCCCTGGTGGTGGCGATCTTCCTCGCGGTCACGTACGGTGCCCCTTATGCGAGCGCGCTACTCGTGCACTGGTTGCCGTCCGAGCCCTTGCAGCGCGTCGTGCTGTGGAGCGTGGCCTTGCTGGTGTCGATGCCGTTTCTGGTCGCGGTGTATCGCAAGACCAAATCGCTTGCGTTGCTGCTCGCTGAACTCAGCGTCCAGCCGGCGAAATCGGGGCGCTTCACCCGCGCGATCCGCTCGACGATTTCCGATCTCGTGCCGGTGGTCTCGATGGTGGGCGTGTTTCTGCTGGTGGCGGCGCTCTCCGGCGGCATTCTGCCGCCCACGGGACTGCTCATCGCGGTGCTGGTGTGCGCCGCGCTGTTGATGACGCTGCTGTGGCGCTGGTGCGTGAAGATCCACGCAAGCTTGCAGATCGCGCTGCGCGAAACTTTCGACGAGCAACCCGATCCATAAATCAATTGGGTTATCGCGCTGACCGATGCGTGGCGTAACAATGTGAGCAATTGTGTGCAGGTTTGCTGCGCCTCGCCCGGTAGCGGATAATCAATCCATATCCGTCCGTTCGCGTGGAAGGCGCCTGTCCGACAGTCATGAGCGAAAACAAGCCAGAGAATGCCGGTACGCCCGGCACCCCATCCCCGTCCGGCGAGCCGGCTGAGGTTTCACAGCCTGCCGTTTCACAGCCGGAGACAGCGCCCGCATCCCCGAAGGTCTCCTTGCCCGTCTCACACGAGGATGCCATCCAGTCGCCGCTCAAAGATCTGCCTGCCCAGTCTGCGGCGCCGTCGCCCGCAGCCGAAGAAGCGGCAGTCCGCTCTTCGACTGATGATCCTGCCAGCGCGTCGAGCGTCACGCCCGCGGATGCCGTAGGGGCCCAGCAACGGGATGCCGCCGAAGCGCGCGCGTCCGCCGCTGAGTCGACGGCGCGGCAAGAGGCCTACGCGCAGCAGGAAGCCCACACGAAGGAGCTACGCGACGCCGCGCGTGCCGCGCGTGCTGCCCCGGCAGCCGCGGCATCGGCGTCTGGGAACGCGAACGCGGAGAGCACGTCGTCGGCGGCATCCGGCGCGCGCGGAGCCGCTGGTTCGGTGCCGCCCGGGTTTGGCGCGGCACCGGATTTCACTGCCACGAACCCGCCACCGCCGAATGCGCTGCCGCCGGCCCCGCCACGCTATCTAAAGCAGACGGACTCTGCCTGGTCCGTATTTGGCCGCATTATCGCGGCGCGGGCGCGCCAGATCTTCGACCGGGCAGGCCGACGAATCACCCAGCGTACCTTGCGCATTGGTGTCTCGGCGCGGATATTCCACCCAGAGCCGGGCGCCAAAGGCTTGCGCGGCAAGACGTTGCAGTATCTCGAAGAATCGATTGCGCACTGGGTGATGTCGCGCGACGTGCTGGTTTTCATGATCCCAACGGTCGGCCACCAAGGCATGCTGCATCCGAGCAACATTCGTTTGCGCGACTACGCGAAGACTCTTGACGGCCTGTTGCTGCAGGGTGGTGCGGATGTGTCGCCGCAGTCCTATGCGGAACAGGCGACGAGCCCTGAGTGGCCGGGCGACCGCGTGCGGGACATGTACGAACTCGAACTGCTGCACGAGTTCATCGAGTCTGGCAAACCGGTGCTTGGCGTGTGCCGGGGCTGCCAGCTGATCAACGTGGCGTTTGGCGGAACGCTCTACCAGGACATCGCCACGGACGTGCCGACAGCCGGCGCACACGTCAACGAACACTATGATCAGCACCGTCACGGCATTCATTTTCCGGATGGCTCGACGCTTGCCAACATGTTCCCGGGCCGGCGCGACGCGATCGTCAATTCGATTCACCACCAGGCGGTCAAGACGCTCGGACGCGATCTCAATATTGAAGCGGTGTCGGCAGCGGACGGCATCATCGAGGCAGTTCGATATCGACGTGCACCGTTCGTGATGGGCGTGCAGTGGCACCCCGAGTTTCACCGTGCGGGCGGTCCCGAGTTGCTCGACTGCACACCGCTACTTGATACGTTTTTGCGCGTGGCGCGCGAAACGCGGTTCTAGGAACGCGTTTGCAGCACAGACTAGTCGCATTGGCTGCGACAGCACAAAAGCGGCTCCGTTTTTATACGGAGCCGCGTTGTTATGTGGATACTATTTTGCGATTCGATTGAAAAGGACCGTGACCTTGGGCCGCTTTAATTGGATGGTCGGTTATTCAATATAAGACACCGTGCCAGGGCGATTGAAATTCCACGCAGCACGATCTCTATCACGCAGCAACCATCTCTATATAGCAGGCGGGTCGGGCGACGGCTGACCGGTTACTCTAACGAAATCCCCGCTGTCTCCCGCGGTTTATTGTTTCTTTTTTAGCGTCTCAAGCAGGATACTTTTTCGCGATTTGTCGATCGATTTGATGGATTCCTAAGATTGCTATCTATCTCGATTTAAAGTGTTGTGACGCGACACAGTAACGCTTCGCTTGAACGCAAATCCGCGCGATAATCCAAGGCTGTTTGGAATTCGCATGGAGCATGCACGTATGAAGTACCTCTTAACTGTACGGCGCGCAATGCTGCTCGCGACCACGAGTGCGCTGCTGCAGCATGGTGGTCTCGTGCTGGCAGGAGAGGGCGCCGGTTCATCGGCTTCGACGCCCGTCGTCGGAACGCGTCCGGCCATGAATACGCTGACGCCTCAGCCGGTCGCCGCAGCATTGCAAGCGGCCTCAGGTAGCAGCGGTGCCGGCGGTGTCGGCGACACCAGTGGCGACGCACAAGGCAACGTCGCCGAACTGATGCAAATGATTCGCGACTCGCAACTGACCGAATTGCGCACCACCTATAACGGTAGCTATGGCGCGAGTCTGTTCTTCTATCCGCAGGAAATGACGTACTACGTAGCGTTGTTTCAAGACAAACACTTCTGGCGGGTGATCAAGTCGCAGGACGACGTTCGCGCCGAGGCCGTCTACGCGGGCTTTGTGCAGCAGACCGCGCAACTGTCCGAGGTGGAAATCCGCCGCACGCAGTTGCAGGCACAAAAGGCGTTTATCGAAGATGTGATCGCGCTCTCGGAAGATCGCGCGAAGCGCTTGCAGGCCGATCTGGATGTGGCCCGCACCCAGCAGGCCAAGGTCAACGATTACCAACGCCAGACGCAAACCGAGGCGGTTGCATTGCGGGCCGAGAAGGAAAAGGCCCAGGCCCAGTTGCGTGAGTTGCAGAACCAGGTGTTGCAACTGCAGCGTCAGACGGAGTCGGGGCTGCCGGCACCGCGATAAGCAGGCTGCAATCCTCTTCCTGGCATCAGGCAGACTCAGGCAGACGGCCCGGCAATTTGCCGGGCCGTCTGCTTATGCGCGACTGTCCAACTGGTACACGTAGCGCAGCGCGGTGATATCCACGCCGCCCATGTAATCGGGTTCCGCGCCGGCGAATTGCCAGCCTTGACGTTCGTAGAAACCGATAGCCGGCGTATTGCCTTCCAGCACGTACAGATAAAGCTGGGTTTCGCCTTGCGCGCGCGCCCAGTCGACGGCCGCCTGCATCAGCAGCTTGCCGACACCGATTCCCTGATGGCCGGGGAGTGCATGCAGATTGTCCAGCAAGACACCCCACGCGGAGTCGGGTTGCCGTTCGACGCAGGCAAACCCGATCGGCTTGCCAGCGATTTCGGCGATTACGACATTGCGCCGTTCGGCGCCCGGCGCATTCAATCGCACCTGCCAGTAGGCGGCGCGTTCGCGTGTCACCTCGCCGTCGAGGAACGCGTCCGGCAGCAGGCCGCGATAGGTGGCTTGCCAACTGGCGGAATGGATCGATGCGATCAGGTCGGCGTCGTCCGGTGTTGCTGGGCGCAACGAAAGAGCGCGGGCAGTGGACATCTGTTCGACAGTCACGTGAAAGAGGGCAGTCAGCAAAGGGTACAGCGAGTGTACTGCGAGAGCCACCAAGGGGCGCGATCAGTGCGTATCTCAACTGCAAGCTTGCGTCATAAACGGTAACATTCGGTCTCGCAACCGTCGCAACGGTATTCCCTAGGTTTACCCTCATACCGCTGCATCGTGCGCAGCATCAAAATGCAGCGCCCCCGGGCGTACTCGTTCCAGGTTCCCTCGCCAGTGGCATCTGCTCGCCGACGCGGTGAAGTGTTGTCAACTGCCTAATCATGCCGGGCTGGATCCGGCGGTGGGCCATTTCGAGAATGTCATGTCTACTGCGTCTCACGCATCTTCCAACGAATCGAAAGTCCGGACAGTTTTCCGCGTCGTCAGCGGCAACTTTCTGGAGATGTACGATTTCATGGTCTATGGCTATTACGCTTCGGCGATTGCCAAGACCTACTTCCCGAGCGGGAGCGATTTCGCTTCACTGATGCTGTCGTTGTCGGTATTCGGCGCAGGCTTCCTGATGCGGCCACTCGGCGCCATCGTCCTCGGCGCTTACATCGATCATCACGGCCGGCGCAAGGGCCTGATGCTGACGCTCGGGCTGATGGCGCTCGGCACCTTGACGGTCGCAGCCATTCCCGGCTATTCGACAATCGGCATGCTCGCGCCAGCCCTCGTGCTGCTGGGGCGGTTGCTGCAGGGCTTCTCGGCCGGCGTGGAACTGGGCGGCGTGTCGGTCTACCTGTCGGAGATCGCCACGAAGGGCAACAAGGGCTTCTATTGTTCATGGCAATCGGGCAGCCAGCAGGTTGCCGTCGTGTTCGCGGCGCTGATCGGCGTGTTCCTGAACCAGCTTCTGCCGGCTGAACAGATGGGCGCCTGGGGCTGGCGCGTGCCGTTCCTGATCGGCTGTCTGATCGTGCCGTTCCTGTTCCTGATCCGCCGTTCGCTGCAGGAAACCGAAGAGTTTGCGGCGCGCAAGCATCGTCCGAGTATGGGCGAGATCATGAAGTCGATGCTCGAAAACTGGGGCATCGTGCTCGGCGGCATGGGCATGGTGATCATGACAACCGTGTCGTTCTATATGATCACGGCTTACACGCCGACCTTCGGCAAGGAAGTGCTGAAGCTGTCGTCGCTCGACGCGCTGCTCGTCACGGTCTGTATCGGGCTGTCGAATCTGGTCTGGCTGCCGCTCGCCGGCGCTGTCTCGGATCGCGTCGGGCGTCGTCCGGTGCTGTTGGTGTTCACGATCCTGACGATCCTCACGGCGTATCCGGCGGTGCAATGGCTGGTAAGCGACCCGTCGTTCGCGCGCCTGCTCGTCGTCGAACTGTGGCTCTCGTTCCTCTACGCCTCCTATAACGGCGCCATGGTGGTGGCATTGACCGAAGTGATGCCGGTCGAAGTGCGTACTGCCGGTTTCTCGCTTGCCTACAGCCTCGCCACGACGATCGGCGGCTTTACGCCGGCAATCTCCACGCTGCTGATCCATACGACTGGTAACAAGGCAGCGCCAGGCTTGTGGCTCGGTCTCGCGGCAATCTGCGGTCTGATCGCTACGCTCGTCCTGTATCGCACGCCGGAATCGCGCAACCAGTATCGCGCGGCCTAGGCGGCCTCAGGCTGCTACACGAAGAAAAACCCCGCACTTTTGCGAGTGTGGGGTTTTTCTTTTGGGGACCGTGGGGAATTCGAGGAAGACCGACTACGCGTTGCGTAATTCGTGCGCGACTTTCTCGACCACGGCGTCCCACGCGCCCGGTTGTGGCTGACGCACGAGGCGCGCGCCGGGATACCACGGGCTGCGCGGTTCGTTGACGAACCAGCGCCAGTCGGCGGCAAACGGCAGCATCAGCCAGAGCGGTTTGCGCAATGCGCCGCTCAGGTGGGCGATCGAGGTATCGATCGAGATGACCGCGTCGACCCGCTCGATGATTGCAGCGGTATCCGCAAAATCGCCGGTGCGCTTATCGAAGCGATGAATGGAGCTGGCGCGAGGATGCGTGTCGAGCGTGGCACACTCCGCTGCGCTGAGACTCGGCTGCAAGATGATCCAGTCGATGCCTTCGAGCGCGAATAGCGGCTCGAGCGCGGCGAGCGGCATCGTGCGGTTTTCATGTTGCTGGACGCGGCCGGACCACGCGAGGCCGATTTTGCGCTTGGCCTGGCCGCCGAGCGAGCCGCGCCACTTGCGCCGGTAGGTCGGCGGTACGCTGAGATAAGGCGTATGTGATGGAATGGTCTCGCCGGTCATGCCGAGTGCGAGCGGCAAGCTCAGCAGCGGGCATTGCAGATCTGCTGGCGGCCGCGGCGCGCCTTGGGCGATCAGCGTTACGTGCCACTCGAGCGCGGTGGGCGCGAGAATCGGCACGAGCTGCGGCTGCACCTCGAGCACGACGCGCGCTGCGCGCTGCGCTGCGATCGGCACGAAACGCACGAATTGCAGCGTGTCGCCGAAGCCCTGTTCCGCATGCACGAATAGCGTGCTTTTTTCGATCGGCTCACCCTGCCAGCGGGGCAGCGTCTGCGGCCCACGCTGCGCCATGGTCTTGAGGCGCCATTCGTATTCGGGCAGTCCACGCGCGAAATCGCCGAGCGTGAGCCATGCGATCGCCCGGTTCATATGGGCAGACGCAAGATCGGGCCGCAGCCGCAACGCCTGATCGAATGCGCGTACGGCCGCAGCATGCGCGCCGAGCGCATGGTGCGTGGTGCCGAGGCTCAGCCACGCGAGCGCGAACTTCGGATCGAGGCCCACTACGAGTTCAAAACGTGGCAGCGCCTCCTTGTGACGTCCTAACGCGGCGAGCGAATTGCCGAGGCCGTACAACGCCGGCGGAAACTGCGGCTGCAACGCCAGCACGACTTCGAATGCGCCGAGCGCCTGTTCGTGCTGGGCGGTCGCGTCCAGCGTGTTGGCGAGGTTGAAATGCGCAGCAACAAAGCGCGGTTGCGCGGAGATCGCGGCACGAAACTGTTCGACCGCTTCGTCGGCTCTGCCGAGCGCATTGAGCGCCATGCCGAGATTGTTGTGTGCACCCGCGTGGCCCGGATGCAGTTCGAGCGCACGCTGGAATGAGGCAATCGCTTCATCGTGGCGCCCAAGCGCGTGCAGCGCGTTGCCCAGGTTGTTGTGCGTCGACGCGTTGTCCGGTTGCAGGCGCAATGATTTCCTGAACGCGTCGGCTGCGTCTTCGTGGCGACCCGCCGCGGCATACGCGTTGCCAAGGTTGTAGTGCGCCAACGGAAAAGCCGGCGCGAGCGTCAGCGCGTTGCGAAAGCGCTCGATCGCGCCGTCGAGTTGACCCAGTGCCTTGAGCGCGTTGCCGAGGTTCAACTGCAGCGCGGCATCCTGCGGGCGCAGGTTGACCGCGCGGCCGACGAGGTCGGCAGCTTCGGCATGCTGACCTAGCTGGTGGCGTAGTACGCCCAGCAGGTGCAGCGCATCGACATGCGCGGGATCGATATCAAGCGCGGCGCGATAGCCGCGCTCGGCATCGTCGAGGCGGCCGTCACGATGCGCCGCGTAGGCGCGCTCAAACAGGGGTTCCATGACGGGAAGGGCGAGTCTTGTAAGGCAAATGTCGCATTTTCCCATACTCGCCGCCTTCCACCCCATCGATTGACGGTCGAGATGTTGATCTGTATCATATGAACAACTGTTCATATGAACGTAGATGATGCTGCCCGTATGCAATGACGACCGTGTCGTGCCGCTCGCCGACCTGTTCCGCCTGCTCGGAGATCCGAGCCGCTTGCGTATCGTGCTTGCGTGTGTTCACGAACCCCGCGCAGTGGGTGCGATTGCGGAGTCGCTTGGTCTCTCGCCTTCCCTCGTGAGTCACCACCTGCGGTTGTTGCGGGCGGCGCGGATTGTGCGCGCGGAGCGCCAGGGCAAGCAGGTGTTCTACCTCGCGGCAGACCGGCACATCAGCGGGATGCTTGCGGGCATGCTGGAACACGCGGCTGAGCCGGCGACCGAATTATCCCTGGATCCGTCATGAACACACCTCCGGTTCTCAATGGCCCCGCCAAGGAGCACGAAGACGGTCACGCGCATGGCGAACTCGCTCATGAGCACGACACGGCGCACCCGCACGCCAATGGCCATAGCCACAGTCATGTCCCCAGCCCCAGCCCCGGTCACAACCACAGCCACAGCCACGGCGGCCACCATCATCACCACGCACCGGTCGCGGGTCACGGGCGCGCGTTCGCTATCGCTGTCTCACTAAACGTCGCCATTGTCCTGATTCAGGGCATTTACGGCGCGATCGCACATTCGACCGCGCTGCTCGCCGATGCTGGCCACAACCTCTCCGACGTGCTCGGCCTGCTGCTCGCCTGGGGCGCTACCTGGCTCACCGCGCGACGCCCCTCGACGCGCTACACCTTCGGCTACGGCAGCACCTCGATTCTCGCCTCGCTGGTGAATGCCGGGCTGCTGCTGTTTGCGTGCGGCGTGATCGTCGCCGAAGCGATTGGTCGCCTGATGCATCCCGCACCCGTCGCAGGGCTGACCGTGTTTGTGGTCGCCACCGTCGGCATGCTGGTCAACGGCTTCTCCGCGTGGTTCTTCATGCGCGGCCAGAAAGAAGACCTCAATATTCGGGGCGCTTTTCTCCACATGGCGGGCGACGCGCTGATCTCCGCAGCCGTAGCGGTGAGCGGCCTCGTCATCCTCGCCACGAACTGGAGCTGGCTCGATCCGGTCATGAGCCTGATTGTCGTGGCGGTAATCGTGTACGGCACGTGGGGGCTGCTGCGCGATTCGGTGCGGCTCGCGCTGGATGCGGTTCCGCCCGGCGTCGACCTGCAGCGCATTCGCGAATATCTTGCGGGCCAGCCCGGCGTCACCGATGTGCATGACCTGCACGTGTGGGCGTTATCCACCACCGGCAACGCGTTGACCGCGCATCTCGTGATCCCGGGCGGACACCCCGGCGATGCGGCCGTCGACGCCATCGTGCTTACGCTGCGCGAGGAATTCGCGATGCATCACGCCACGCTACAGGTCGACCTCGGTACCACCCATCATCACTGCTCGCTCGAGCACCCGCACTCATATTGACCCCGGATTGACGCAGTGCACCGTCAGGCGGCGGGGCAGCGGCGTACACTAGGCGGCATGTTGGTCTCCGGAGTTTTGCATGGCCGCCGCCTCATACGATGCGTCGCCGGTGCTGATCGTTGGGGCGGGCCCAACCGGGCTTGCTGCAGCAATGAGCCTCGCGCGCGCGCATATTCCCGTGCGTCTGATCGACAAGGCGTTGCAGCCGGACCCCCATTCGCGGGCGATCGGCATCCAGGCACGCACGCTTGAACTGCTTGAGCAGCATCGTCTCATTGAGCCGTTTCTCGAGCTGGGCCATCGCGCCCGTGCAGCGAATCTCTATTCCAACGGGCAACGTCTCGCGCGCCTTGATTTCGATCCGCTGCAGACGCGTTATCCGTACGTGCTGTTCCTCGATCAGGCCGTCACTGAGCGCTTGCTGACTGAGCATCTGGCGACGCTCGGCGTAAGCATCGAGCGGGGTGTCCAGCTGACGGAGTTCGCGCAGGGTTCCGCCGGGCTCAGCGCGACGCTGCAGCGCGCCGACGGACGCAGCGAAACTGTGCGTCCCTCATACCTGATCGCGGCGGATGGCGCGCACAGTGCGATTCGCCACCGCCTCGGCATGAGTTTCGCCGGCAAGACCTTCGAGCAGACTTTCCTGCTGGCCGATCTGCTTGCCGAGACGGACTGGCCCGATGACGAGCTCCATATCTTCGCCTCGGGCGAGGGGCTCGCAGCGTTGTTTCCGATGGGCGCGGGGCGCTACCGGCTGATTGCGGATCATCCGGCGATGCCGCTCTCAGCGGAAGCTGATCCGGCTCGATCTGGCCCAGGCTCATTGAACGGCGGGGGGGCATCGAGCGCGTCAGCGGTCGATGACTCATCCCCTTCAACTGTCGCTGCCGCTTCCGGCGCAGCGCCGCAAGTCGCAGCGCCTGCGCCTTCGCTCGAGGAATGCCGCGCGCTCGCCGCACGGCGTATCCATCATCCGGTGAAGTTTGAGGACCTGACGTGGTCGACGCATTTTCATCTGAACAGCCGGATGGTCGAACAATTGAGGGTCGGCCGCGTATTCCTTGCTGGCGATGCTGCGCATGTGCACAGCCCAGCCGGTGCACAGGGAATGAACACGGGGATTCAGGAAGCGTTCAACCTGGGGTGGAAACTTGCCCGCGTGATGAAGGGCCACGCGCCGGACCGGCTGCTCGACTCCTATCATCTGGAGCGGCATCCGATCGAGCGCGACGTGTTGCGTCAGACCAGCTTTGTCACACACATGGCGGAAGCCGATCATGGACCACTCAAGCTATTGCGCGAGCGGGTCATGCCGACGCTCGCCGCGCTCGGCCCGCTGCGCGATGCGGCGCGTCTCACGGTGAGCGAACTGGCAATCCAGTACCGGCGGAGTCCGCTCACGCTCGAACGGGTGCTCGATGGTGGCCCGCGTGCCGGCGAACGCGCACCCGATGCGCTCGTGCATGTCGTGGATGGACCGCTTGGACGCGCGCCCGGTATCGGCTGCATTTTCGATTTGCATGATCCGGCGTTTTTTTCGTTGTTTCTGCTGGTCGCACCGGAAGATGCGAGGGCCCCGCCGCACGATCCGGTCGCGAGCCGCAAGGCGACCCACGACGCCGATCTCGACCACTTTAGCGAGGCTGTCGAGCGGCTGTTGCCGGGTGCGGTGCGGATT
>JBEKNG010000080.1:0-12343 GCA_049523075.1 Paraburkholderia sp. | reverse complement strand
TGGCCCACCGAGTAGAGTCCTTCGTAATCCGCGAGGTAAATCTCGCCGGCGTCGAACAGGCGCCTCAGGCACTCGGACACGACGCGCGCGTGGGCCGGCACCGTGGTGCGCACGAACAGATCCGGCTCGACCGACAGGCGCCGCCACGCTTCCAGGAACGACTTCGCATGGCGTTCGGCAAACACCCGCGGCGCTTCGCCGGCTTCTATCGCGGCCTTGGCGATTTTCTCGCCGTGCTCGTCGGCGCCGGTGAGCAGCACGACCTGATGGCCGGCCGCCCGCAGGTAGCGGGCCATAATATCCGCGTGGACGCTGGCGTAGGCATGGCCCATATGGGGCCGGTCGTTCACGTAGTAAATGGGCGTGGTGATGTATCGGTACGTCATTGCCGCTCCAAAAAAGAAAAGGGACACCGGCGGCGTCCCTTTTTAGAAGCAAAAAAGCCTTTAGCGCCTGGGGGGAGAACCTGCCAGGAACATGCGCATCGAACGAGCGAGGGCTTGGATAGCTTGAATTTTCATCGAGAAATATCGAAAGGTGAATCAGCGGCTCGAGCCGCATCTTTTGAATCCTGCCAGCAAATCTGCCCACTGTCTAGCGGCGATGGAGGCTGGGTGGATGGCGCGTGGGCCCATCCCCGGCACTCGCCGGGAGCACACGTCGGGCCAGCGCTCGGACATAATGGCGGCAACGGTGCCGTCGATGTACCGGTGGCTGCTCGCGCCCATCCGGCACGGGCGAACGGCGCCCGCCATGCCGTTTAACTGTGACTGACGAGGATTACCCCGTATGGACCGCCTCCAGGCAATGGAAGTCTTCACCCGCGTGGTCGAGACCAACAGCTTTTCGAAGGCAGCAGAACTGCTCGATTTGCCGCGCGGCTCGGTGAGCAACCTGATTCAGGCGCTCGAGCAGCACGTCGGTGTCCGCCTGTTGAACCGGACCACACGCCAGGTCAGCGTCACTGAAGATGGTGCGCTGTACTACGAACGTTGTGTCGGCATCCTCGCGGAAATCTCGGATGCGGAGTCGTCGCTGTCGAACAAGCGGCAGAGCCCCGCGGGCACCATCCGCGTCGATACCTCCGGCACTCTGGCGAAGGCATTGTTGTTACCGGCGCTAGGCGACTTTTACGAGCACTATCCGGAGATCGAGGTGCGTCTCGGCCTCGCGGACCGCAATATTGACCTGATTCAGGACGGCGTCGACTGCGTGATCCGCATGGGCTTTCTCGAAGAATCGAGTCTTGTGGCACGGCGCATCGGCAATTCGCGCATCACGACCTGCGCGTCGCCTGCGTATCTGGCCGAGCATGGCACGCCGACCACGCTGAAGGAGCTAGAGGGACATTGCGCCGTCAACTACGTTTCCGCACGGAGCGGCAAAGTTTTCCCCTTCGAGTACGAAGTGAATGGTGAAGTGGTCAAGGTGACGCTGGAGGGTGCGCTCGCGGTCAACGATGGCACGGTCTACATTACCGCGGGCGTGCTGGGATACGGCATCATCCAGCCTTCGCGTTTCATGGTAGCGGACATGATCGAGCGGGGCGAGTTGCAGGAAATACTCACGGAGTACACGATCCCGGCCACGCCGCTGTCGATTCTCTATCCGCATCGGCGCATGAGTTCGCGCGTGCGCGCATTCACCGAATGGATCACCGAACTCGCTAACCGGCATCCGGATCTCGGCCTTTGAGATGGCGTCGCGTTGCGTGCCATGTGGAACGACACTGCCAACGGAGCGACGCGCTAAACGAGGCGCGGCCGAATTATTTTTTTACAACAAAATATTTCGCACGAAAAGCGGTATTTTTTAAAATTGACGCGCCGTGCCGCCGCGGTTGTTTTCTCTTCCATGACGTCCTATGATGGCCTGACTGCGCCGGACCAGCGGCCCCTCACCCGTGTCGCTACGGCCTTCTGCAATCCAGGTGTGACTGGCGTACACCGAACCGGACGACGGCACTCATGGACAACAGAGTTCGCGGTTTCGACGGACTACGCGCTATCGCTGTGTTGATGGTGTTTTTACACCATCGCGTGCTGAGCAGCCGCGACGAGACAGGCCATCTCGGCGTATGGATTTTTTTTGCACTCAGCGGGTTTCTGATTGCCGGCATCTTAAGCGCGCAACGCAGAACCATCGAGACGGGCGCGAGCGATTTCTTTGTTGAGCTGAAACGCTTTCTGTTTCGCCGGACGCTGCGCATCTTTCCGATCTATTACCTGCTGCTGGCTGTCATGGCAGTCCTGATGATGCTGGGGCACGCCAGTCCTCAACTGAAAGGCGGCTTGCCGTTCCATTTCGCTTACCTGTCGAATATCTGGATCGGCGAGGTGTTGCGTTACTGGCCAGGTACCTGGTCGCATCTGTGGAGTCTTTCGATCGAGGAGCAGTTCTATCTGTTCTTTGCGCCTCTGCTCTTGCTCATGCCGATTCGCTGGCATCTGCTGGTTTGCTATGCGATATTCGTAACCGGTGTGGTGTCGGTGCTGTTGATGCGCGATACTGGCACGCCGGAAATCGTCATCTATACGCACCCGTTGACGAACTTCTGGATGCTGGCGCTCGGCGCCATCGGCGGGGCGTGGCTGCGTATGGAGGGTTCGATACTGCGAGCTCTTTTGTCGCGGCAGTCGAGCTTCTTCGTGGTGTTGCTTGGCGTGGTGGTGTTGTGCGCTACCGAGCCGGACTGGACGACGGCCGCGAACCCCGCCGTCTATACGCTCGTCTGCACGCTCTACGGCATATGCATTGCGGCCTTTGTCTGTGCGGATGCAGCAGCAGTGCGCTTCTTGTTGGCGTGCTGGAAACGTCCTGGCTGGCGTCACTCGGCCGCATCAGTTACGGCTTCTATCTGTACCACAACTTCGTGCCGGACCCGGCGCGGCTCAATCACGTGAAGGCGCTGTTTCATGGCGCGGGCGAGCCGCCATGGGTCCCGTTTGCGGGAATCGTCGTTTCGTTTGGAATTTCGTTGTTGTTGGCGAAACTCTCGTGGCGCTTTATTGAAGCGCCTATTCTGCGACGCAAGGCGGAGTGGACCCAGCGAGTCGTTAGTACGACCGGGCGGCGTGCCGGGTTCTACAAGAGCTAACCTGCGGGTTCGACACCGTCCACGGTCGCATGAATGCGTCCACCGGCAAAGCGCACCTGCAGATTGCGGTGTTTCCTCAGGTAGTGAAGACCGACCAGCGCGGCGGCGAAGCCGGAAGCGGCGCCTACGCCGAGAGCCCAGCGCGGTCCGAAATGATCGGCCACCCAGCCGACAATCGGCGCGCCCAACGGCGTACCGCCCAAAGCGATAGCCAGCAGGATGGCGATCACCCGGCCGCGCATGGCGGGCTCGGTGGACAGTTGGACGAGGCTATTGGTCGACGTCGTGAAGGTTTGCGTGCACACGCCGATGACGGCCAACGTGAGTCCAAACAGTCCGTAGGTAGGCATGCACGCGGCCAGCGTGCAGCCGAACCCGAAGAGGGCGGCGCTCACCAGCAACAGCGCCAAGCGGGGCCTCGCCCGGCGCGCCGCCAGCAGTGCGCCCGTGACCGAGCCGATCGCCATTGTCGATGTCAGGAGTCCATACTGACCTGCACCGGCATGAAACGCCGTAACCGACATGGTCGAGATAAAGATCGGAAAATTGAGTCCGAACGTGCCGATCAAAAACAGCATCAGCAGCAGCGCCTTCAGATCGGGCCGCTTCCAGACATAACGGAAGCCGTCGACAAAACTCCCGCGCGCGCGATGTGCCTTGAGCTTATGGTGCAGCTCGTCGACGCGCAGAATCCTCAGCGAACCCAACACCGCGGCAAACGAGGCCGCATTGATCAGGAACACCCATCCGGTGCCGACCGAAGCGATCAGTACGCCGGCCACCGCCGGGCCGATCATCCGCCCGGCGTTGAACGAGGTGGAATTCAGCGCCACTGCGTTGGACAGATCCTCTTCTCCGACCAGCTCGGCCACGAAGGTCTGGCGAGCGGGTGAGTCGAACGCGGTGACGCAGCCAAGCAGGAACGCAAACAGGTAGACCTGCCACAACTGCACAAGGCCGGTGATCGTGAGCAGGCCCAGCCCGAGGGCGAGGGCGCCCATCACCGCCTGGGTCACGACGAGGAGCTTGCGGCGGTCGAGATGATCGGCCGCAAAACCGGTCAACGGTAGCAGGAGCAGCATGGGCCCGAATTGCAATGCCATCACGATGCCGACGGCGGTAGCATTCCTGTGGGTCAGCTCGGTGAGGACGAGCCAATCCTGCGCCGTACGCTGCATCCACGTGCCGACGTTGGAGACGAGCGCGCCGCCTGCCCAGACCCGGTAGTTGAAGCCGCTCAGCGAGCGGAAGGTGCCTTTCACCGGTCTATCCTTGAGGCTGGCCTGAGCACGCCAAACCCGTTGAGCCCGAGCCTGTACCTGAAGGTAACCCGGAGCCCGCGTGCGCAACCTGCATGGCCAGGCCGCTCACGCGCCGGTCTTGCCGAGCAGAGCGACGATCTCGCTCGTGGTGCCGGTTTCACCGAGCCGCGGGAAGATCCGCGCGATGGCGTTGTGGTGGGTGTCGGCGTTGAGGTCGGTCATGGCGTCGACGGCGAGCGTGACGTTGAAACCCAACTCGTACGCCTGGCGTGCGGTCGATTCGACGCCGATGGCCGTCGCCACGCCAATGATCACCACCTGGGTGACGGCGAGGCTCTTGAGGTGCTGTTCGAGGTCGGTGCCCGTGAACGCGCCCCACGTGTGCTTGGTCACCAGATGATCTTCGGGCTGCTGGTTCAGTTCGGCAGCGAGGTCGGTCCAGCCTGCGGGGAACGCGCCGGTGTGGCGAGCCTGTTCGGTGCGGCCCGGCGCGCCGCCGGCCACGTTGACGAGCACGACCGGCAGCTTGTGAGCGCGAAACGCGTCGAGCAAGACGCGGCTTTGCTTCACGACTTCCTCGGTCGGATGAGCGGTGGGAAGCGCGAGGATGCCGTTCTGCAGATCGATGACGATCAGTGCGGTCTTCGGATCGAGCGTGGTGACTGCCATGATGGACTCCTTTAGAGGTGGGGGTGAGGCGACCCCGGAGGGGGACGGCCTGAGGTTGGGGATTTAGGGTTGCGGTTCGAAGCGGGCTGCCGTGGCGAAGCGTGGAGCAAACGCCAAGGTCAAGGTTCGACAAGCCGTTTGAGCAGTTCGACGGCGTCCGTCAGTTGTGCCTGCTCGGCCGGCGCGAGTTTCGTGCGAAGGGCGCGGAACAGCCAGTCTTCGCGCGCGGCCTGGCCGCTCCGGATTGCCTCGGTGCAGGACGGGGTGAGCGACAGAACGGTTTGCCGGCCGTCGCTCGGATCGGGCGCGCCGCTCACGAATCCGGCTGCTTTCAGCGCGGCCACCGTTTCGCCCATCGACTGCGGGCGCATGCCTTCAGCCCGTGCCAGTGCAGTCACGGTGGCGGGCCCCTCGCGCTCGAGACGCGAGAGGACGCGCACCTGCGTCCAGCTCAGATCGCCGAAGTGCGCCTGCTCGCGCAGCCGCCGCTTCAACCGGCCGACGACGACGCGCAACTCGCCGGCCAGCGCCAGCGCGCGGACGGCTTCCGGGTCAGCAGGGGATTCGCTCATGTCCAACTCGCAGGGAGAACGGGACTGGGGAAGGAAATCGGCACATCGAACAACTAAGAAGGGTACCTGATAAGGTTACCTTCTTAGTTGGCTACGAGTCAAGTTGACACGTGCGCCCGCCTCGCGCCACCGTACCCCACGCCGGCGCACCTCGCGCGGGGAGCGGCCAGCTCACAGCACAGTATCCACGTTGCCGAGGCCCGGCCCGAGGGGTTCGCTGTCCTCGACACTGGCCTGCTCGCGGTCCGCCGCACTGTCCCGCTCGCCGGCGGTCTGCTGGAGTGGGCCGCGCCTGCGTGCGTCGAGCACGTCATGGTAATGCAGCCACGAGGCGTGTTCGCCCGTTTTAGCGGCATACATGGCGGCATCGGCGTTGAGCAGCAGCGCTTCGGCGGAAGTTCCATCGGCCGGATAGTGGCTGATGCCAATGCTCGCGCCGACCAGCATGGGCTGTCCATCGATCAGCAGCCTGTCATTCAGGGCGCGGATGATGTTGACGGCAATTCCCGGCGCCGCGTCGGTCGAACGGGCTCCTTTGATGAGCACGATGAACTCGTCGCCGCCCAGGCGCGCCACCATATCGCCCGCGGACATGACCGCCTGCAGACGCCGCGCCACGGTGGCCAGCACCCGGTCGCCGACAGCGTGGCCGTACTGGTCGTTGATCCGCTTGAAGCGGTCGAGGTCGACGAACAGCACCGCGAGCCGTTCCCCTGCCGCAGCAGCCTCATGAATCGCGGCCTCCAGCCGGTCGGCGAACATCATCCGGTTGGGAAGGCCGGTCAAGGCGTCGTGACTGGCGAGATGAACCAGCTCATGCTGCTTGTTATGCAACACGTCGAGCTGCGAGCGGATTTCCCGGCGCATCCGGTCGAAGCAGCGCGCCAATACGCCGATTTCGTCGGTTCGCCTGAGCGGCAAGGCGCCCATCGTATGGTCTGCGAAGAAATGGGTGGCGGCGTGCGCGAGCATGTGCAACGGCTGGGTCAGCGCCCGCGCGAACAGGATGGCCAGCAGGAACGCAAGGACGCTCGAAACCAGCACCATGCGGACAATGCGCTCGCCGAGCAGCGTCGCGCCTGCCAGCACGTTCGAGAGCGGCCTGGCGAGCCCGAGGACGATGAAGCGATTGCCGTCCGCCACGCCGAACGGCCTGCGGATGAACGCCAGCACGTGGCCCGCCGCCTGCTGTGGTCGCACCAGTCCGTTCATCAACACATCGCTTTTCGACTGCTCGAAGAGCGGCACGGTCGCCGGAAAACTGTCCTGCATCAGGATGCGCCGCCCCCGGTCGAAGCCGAACGTTTGTGCGGCATCCGGGTGGATCAGGAAATCGCCCCATTGGTTAGCGAGGTACACCTGGTAGTCGGGCGGCAAGTCGACCTGCAACACCTTGAGCAGGCTCGCGAGGTCCACGTCGATCACGACCACGCCGGTTACGCTGCCGTCCGCGGTGATAACGGGCGTGGCGAGACGCAGCGTCGGTTTGCCCTCGGCGGAATGCGCACCATGCTCGTGGTTGACCGTGATCGGCGCAACATAGACGCCGCGCGGCGGCAGCGCGAGCGTGTCGAAGACGTACGCAAACTGGCCTTTTTCCTGCAGCCCGCTCGCCTCGACCCGCACCGCGTTCTGCGCGTTGCGGTCGATACGGATCAGTTCGCGACCATAGTGCTGGCGCGTGATCAGGCGGATCTGCAGATAATCGGGGTGATTCGCCATGAAGCTCGCGAAGACCCTTGCCAATCTCTCGCGGGCGTCGTTGGTGCCTGACCCATCGTCGGATTGCGCGACCCGCGCGGACGACGGCAGCGCGGCGAGTACCTTGGCGTCGGCGGCCACATCGCCGAGAGCGACCGAAAGACGCTGGCCCAGCAACTCGGTGGAGGTCAGCAGATTCTGTTCGGCTTCGTGCACGAGCATCGTGCGGTTGGCGCGGTACGCGTAGAATCCGGTCGCGCCGGAGGCGATCACGCCGATGCAGGCGAGCAGTAGTGACAGCTTTAACGTCAGGCCGTGACGCATCATTTGAAAGTCTCCGGCAGGTCGCCCGAGACGATCTTGTTCCACAGGGCTTCACGCTGCTGAACGTCGGCCACCGGGCGGGTCCAGACCAGATGGGCGTTGATGTTGCTCTCCGGCGAGGGCGTCAACGTGTTGGCGAGACCCTGACGCTGGATCAGGAGCGCGCTGACGTCCGGTTCGAGCATGTAGTTGAGCCACGCGAGCGCGAGCGGACGATTGGCCGCTGCGCTCGTCATGGCCCAGCAATCGAGCCATGCGAGGGCGCCTTCGGCCGGGATCACATAGCCCACGTCAGCGCCGGCACGGCGTAACTGGGCGAGTTGCTGGGTGCCGTAGTTGCCGAACATCAGCGCGACCTTGTGCTGGACAAAGAACGCCGTGGCCTCTTCGGGGAGCGTGTAGTAAGTGAGCAGATTGCGGCGCAGATCGATCAGCTTGAGGGCGATCGCGCGGGTTTGCGTGGGACTGAGCTGGAACGGATCGGGATAGCCGAGCGCAAGCGCGGCAAACGAGAAATTGTGCTGCGCGCTGTTGAAGTCCAGCACCTTGCCGCGATAGCGCGGATTCCACAGTTCCGCCATCGAAGTCGGCGCGACCGGAATCTGCTTGCGGTCGTAGATCAGGCCCATCGACGAGTAGGTGAACGGAATGGCGTAGACGTTGCCGCCAGCGGTCAGACCGTCGATTGACGACAGCGCCTGAAAGCGTGGCAATTGCCGCCGCGTATTCGGAATCTGCACGAGGTCGAGCGGCGCCAGCATATGTTCGTGAGTGTAGCGCTGGATTTCGGCTGTGTTGGCGGCAAGCACATCGAATTGGGGCATGCGGCCCGCATGCATGTTGTCCCAGAGCGCTTCGTCGGAATCGACCAGCGTCACTTCAACCTTGGCGTGATAGCGCGCTTCGAAGGCTTTTACCACATCAGGATCGGCGTAGCCGGGCCATGCCAGCACCCGCAAGACGGGTTCGTCGGCTCTCGCCGCGGCGGCCGCGAACAGGCAGCCGCACGCAAGCAACGCGAGCAGAAAGAGGACGCGATATGCGCGATGAATCTGGCATTGCGGATTCGCCGGTGTCCTAACGGATTGGGGCGTGTGTCGCGAGAAGAAAAGGAGGCCCCAGTGCATGTTATCGGTCCTTTGGCAAGCGTATCCATGGGGTCAATGCCGCTCAGCATCATGCGCTCGAACCGAGCATTTGCATGACAGAGACGCCCATCGCCTCGCCGTGCGCCCGACGATGTCGAACCGATGCCCGGCTGGGCGAATTCTGATCTGTTTTTGCTTCCTGGTTGCTGCGCGCCTGGTTCGTTCCGCGATCTGAACCCGGCCCGACATCAGTTCGCCGAAATACGCGAGCACGCCTCTCGTCTGCATAACGGCCTCGGAGGCGATATCTTTAGCCGAAGGGGTAGTGCGAATATTCCAAAAATGATTCACGCGAGGGGTTCGCGTGGACGCGAGCGGGCAGGTTGGCGCCGCTGCGTGGAAACAAAAAAGCGGCCCCTTGCGGGGCCGCCCGGACCTCAAGCGGATGAGGCTGGCGTTGCCTGTCGGTTGGCCGGCCTGCTAGCTTGTTGGCCGATCAGGACGACATCACCGTCACGGCCTTCGTCACCAGATAAGCTTCCACGGCTTCAGGGCCGCCTTCGGAGCCGTAGCCCGAATCCTTGACGCCGCCGAACGGCATTTCCGGCGTGGGCGTGGCGGGCTGATTGATCCACAGCATGCCGACTTCAAGCTGCTGAGAGAGCAGATGCACGTTGGCAAACGACTTCGTGAAGGCGTAGCCGGCGAGACCGTACGGCAGGCGGTTGGCCTCGGCAATGGCGTCTTCGAGCGAGTCGAAGCCGCGAATCGCCGCGACCGGGCCGAACGGCTCGTTGTTGAACACATCGGCCTCGAGCGACACGTTGGTCAACACCGTGGGCGCAAAGAAGTTGCCTTCCGTGCCGACGCGCTCGCCGCCCGTTGCGATCGTGGCGCCGGTGGCGCGGGCGTTATCGAGCACCTTGGCCATGGCCGTGAGGCGGCGGGCGTTGGCGAGCGGCCCGAGCGTGGTGCCTTCGGCGAGGCCGTCACCGAGCTTCAGGCTTTCGGCATGCTTGACGAGCGCCTGCGAGAACTCTTCGCGGATGCTGTTGTGGACCAGAAAGCGCGTCGGCGAAATGCAGACCTGCCCCGCGTTGCGGAACTTCGCGCCGCCGGCGGCCTTGACGGCCAGCCCGACATCCGCGTCTGCCGCGACGATCACCGGGGCGTGGCCGCCCAGTTCCATGGTGGCGCGCTTCATGTGCTGGCCAGCCAGGGCGGCCAGCTGCTTGCCGACCGGCGTCGAGCCGGTGAAGGTCACCTTGCGGATGATCGGGTGCGGAATCAGGTAGCTGGAGATTTCAGCAGGGTCGCCGAACACGAGGCCGACCGTGCCGGGCGGCACCCCTGCCTCGACAAACGCCTGCAGCAGGGCCGCCGGCGAAGCGGGGGTCTCTTCCGGCGCCTTGACGAGGAACGAGCAACCGCTCGTCAAGGCAGCGCTCAGCTTGCGCACCACCTGGTTGACCGGGAAATTCCACGGCGTGAACGCGGCGACGGGGCCAATCGGCTCCTTCAGCACCAGCGACTGGGCGGCCAGATTACGCGACGGCACGACGCGGCCGTAGATCCGGCGGCCTTCATCGGCGAACCATTCGATGATGTCGGCGGCCGACAGGACTTCGACACGGGCCTCGGCGAACGGCTTGCCTTGCTCCTGCGTCATCAGGCGCGCGATGTCCGACGCGCGTTCGCGCACCAGTGCCGCGGCCTTGCGCATGGTGGTGGCGCGCTCGTTGGCGGGGATCTTGCGCCACGCTTCGAAGCCCTTTTGCGCGGCGGCGAGCGCCCGGCCCAGATCGGCGATGCCGGCGTGGGCAACCTTGCCGATCGGCTTGCCGGTGGCCGGGTTGAGGACGTCGAGGGTTTTACCGCTCGCGGCGTCGCACCACTCGTTATTGATCAGGAGTCGGGTGTCGGTATAGCTCGATGTAGCCATGCTGGTTCCTCTGATGGTAGGGCGAGTGGCCGCGACAGCGTGCCGGCGGCCGGAGATGGGCTGCTGATACCACAATCTTAGCCGATTGCGGCCGGCGGCACAGGCGGTGTGTGGCGAGGCGCCGGCGTGGCGTGGGGCGCTTACTGCCCGGACGGCTGGGCGTTGTGCTGGCTGGCGCAATCCGCGGTGGCGATCATGCTGGCCTGGTCGGGCGTCATGCCTTGACCCTCGGGGCTATAAACCTTGTCGATGATGGCGTTGATCGCTTGCCGGTCAGAGTCGTTCTTGTAGTACTTGGCTGCCTGGTCGAGCGCCTGTGCTTTCGTCTTCTTGTGCATGCGCCACGACGCGACCTGCCCAGCAATATCGCCAAGCGCGAAACATTGATCGCTGACGGTTTGCGCAACGGCTTGCACAGCCGGTTGCGCGAGGCAAACCGCAAGCGCTGCTGATACGACGACTCGCTTCATTCCCAAATCCTGTTGTGAGCTGAGCGACGGCTCACAGGAGGGGATGTCGCCCGTCGCGGAACCGTCAAACCAAACCGCGTAGTTTACCGGTAAGCGGGCCGCGCTGCCTTTTAGGCCGGCAGACTGGCGAGCCGAGGCATGCGGTGCGCCGGCCGCTCGGGCGAAAGCAGTCGAAGTCAGTGCTTGTGTACTTTAACAGCACGCACGCGATGGCCGTTCGTGAGGAACGGCCGCGTGAGCCTAGCGCAAGCCACCGCCCGTCAGCAGTTGCTCGCCCGTCAACCAACCCGCGTCATCCGAGGCGAGGAACACCGCCACCTTGGCGATATCTGCGGGCTGACCAATCCGCCCGAGCGGTGTCTGACCCACTAGCGCGGTCTCCATCTCGGAACCGATGAAGCCGGCTTCTTTCGTGCCTTCGGTTTCTATCATGCCAGGATTGATCGTGTTGACGCGAATCTTGCGCGGGCCCAGTTCGCGAGCCAGCACGCCGGTGATCGCATCGACGGCGCCCTTGGTGCCTGTGTACACGGCGCTAGCCGGCGGCGTGATGCGGCTGACCACCGAGCCGATATTGATGATGCTGGCGCCTTCGCCAAGGTGCTTCGCGGCAGCCTGCGTCGTGAGCAGCAGTCCGAGCACGTTGACGTTGAACTGCCTGTGGAAATGGTCTTCGCTGATCTCTTCAAGCGGCGCGAACTCGTAGACGCCTGAGTTGTTGACGAGGACATCGAGGCGTCCGTACGTTTCGATGGCGGAATCGATGATGCCTTGTGCGTCGGCCGCCTTCGAGACATCGCCGCGTACGGCGATCGCCTTGCCGCCGGCCTGCGTAATGGCGGCCACAACTGCGTCGGCGCCTGCCTGGCTGGAGGCGTAGTTGACAACGACCGAGGCGCCTTCCGCCGCGAGCGCTTTTGCAATGGCCGCGCCGATACCTTTCGATGCGCCGGTTACGACGGCTACTTTGCCGATGAGCTTGGTCACGATTGAATCCTTTCAGGAGAATAGATCGAAGCACATGCGAGATGTTCTCGCTGGTGCCTTGAGAGTAGGGCTGAAAGGACTGTAGTCGATCGACCGCGCGGGATCATTGGGCCCGCGACGAATTCATTTGCCGGATGTGGCGAACAATGGAGCGGGGCGGAAGTAAACCGCTCCCGGTTGTCAGTGAGCCTCAGTGCGCAACCGATTCACCCTGCGATCGCGGCGGCTCGC
>JBEKNG010000079.1:0-12469 GCA_049523075.1 Paraburkholderia sp. | reverse complement strand
CTCAAGGGCGTCTAGTCCATACTGGCGTCATTACTCGTCAAGGAGAGCGCGATGCCAACCTCCACCCCCGTGGACACTTTTAGTCTCGCCGGCCGCCCGGTCCGCCGCATGGGCTATGGCGCCATGCAGTTGGCCGGACCCGGCGTATTCGGGCCGCCGAAGGATCGTGACGCAGCCCTCGCGGTGCTTCGCGAAGCGGTGGCGTCCGGCGTCAATCACATCGACACCAGCGACTTCTACGGTCCCCACATCACCAATCAGCTCATTCGCGAGGCGCTTCACCCATACGCGGATGATCTGGTGATCGTCACCAAGGTGGGCGCGGTCCGTGGCGACGACGGTTCGTGGCTCCCGGCGGAGGAGCCCAAAGATATCGAGCGCGGTGTGCACGACAACCTGCGCAATCTGGGTCTCGATGTCATCGACGTCGTCAACATGCGGGTCATGGGCGCAATCCACGCGTCCTCTGAAGGATCGATCGCCAGACAGGTGGAGGTGCTGGCCGAGCTCCAGCGCCGAGGCCTGGTGCGCCACATCGGTCTGAGCAACGTGACCTCGACGCAGGTCGCCGAGGCTCAGGGCATCGCGGAGATCGTTTGTGTGCAGAACCAGTACAACCTCGTCCAGCGAGAAGACGAAGCACTGGTCGACGAACTGGCGGCCAAGCGCATCGCGTACGTGCCATTCTTCCCGCTAGGCGGGTTCACACCGATTCAGTCCTCGGTCCTGTCCACAGTCGCACAAACAATCGGTGCGACGCCAATGCAGGTGGCACTCGCCTGGCTACTGCATCGTTCGCCGAACATTCTGCTGATTCCGGGCACATCGTCACTCGGGCATCTGCGTGAAAACATGCAGGCGGCGCAGTTGAGCTTGCCGGAAGGTGTACTCAGTGAACTGGATGCGATCCGTCAGGTTCGTGGGGAGCATTGATTGCGTGAGTTGTTGTTGCGGATCGCACCCAGACCGCCTCGTCTCTCATCGGTCAAACCGATACAAAACCGCATTGCAGTCTTCGATGCACAGGGCGTGGACAGCATAGTCGTCCCCGCATAGCAGGGGGACCACCTTAGCCCAAAACGCAGCCGCGCCCCGGTTTTCCTTAACGTGCCATATCTGCCACGCACCGGGGAACCTGCCCAGCAAGTCGGACACGACCTGCTTTCCCACGCCCAGCCCGTGGAAACGTCTTGAAACGAAGAAGTAGCCGATGTTGTGCTTCGCACCTTCGCAATGCACCTCGTCATCGACGATGACGAAACCGGCGACCTCCCCATCAACGAGTATAAGAAACGGGGACGTCGTGGGACTCGCCAAATAGTCCAGCTTAGGGCGAATCGCAAAGAATCCGTCTTCCGCGAACGGAAGCGGAATCCATTCGCTGAAGTCGTAGTTGTAGAACTGCATCAGGTTCACGATGCACTGGTGGTCCGACGTTCCCGCCAGCTTCAATTCGATGTTTAGCATAGGAGAAGGCTCAGCGCGAAAGGTCCTTCACCGGTAACCAGATTTCCACAACCCCGGTGCCGGCACCGGGATCGAAATCCTCGCTGTATCGCTCGAACTCGGGGGCTTCCGCTGCTTCAAGCCCCGACTCCGGCAACCACTTGTTCCATATGCTGTGGAACGTCTGCTGAAGCGTCGATATGTGTCCTTGATGTTCAAAGACGGCATAGCGTTGCGGTTTGATTTCTATGCAACGAAAGGACGCTGGCAATCGGTCCTGCTTGGTCACCTGCACGCCGGCAATATATTCAAATCCGCCATCGCTGTCCGGGTGACAGCAGACCCCGTAGGTCACGTAATTGACCTGATCTGGGAGGTTGCCAATGTACGGATTAAAAGTTTGCCAAAGGGCGGGGATACCTTCACTGGTATCGAAGGTGAACCGGCCGCCAATGCCCGCTATCAGAAGCGTTTCTCCTGCTTCGAAGCGTGGCGGAGCAAGATCGATGAATTCTTTCATACCCAAGGGCTCCAGAAGAGAAATTCCACCAGGACTGCGCCGTGCCAACCAACTCAATCTCGACAAACCAAAGCAGGAGCGAACTGCCGACGGTATTTTAAAAAGCCCTTCTTCAGATCCGAACGGAACCCGAAGCGTTCGAAAAACCTGTGCGCCTCGGCACGAGTCGCGGAACTAAGCAGCATCATCTTTGAACAGTTCTGTGACAAGCAAAACTGCTCGACGGTACGTAGCAAGACGAACCCGAATCCTTGCCCGCGATACGCCTTATCGACGACCAGATTCTCGACCACTGCGAACGGCTGGTCGCCATACATTACGTCAGTGCAAAGAGAAACCAGAACGGTGGCCTTGGCATGTCCATCGACTTCACACACGAAGAGCCGGGTACGCACATCCTCGGAGACCTTCTGAATCTGAGACTCGGCGACGTGAACGTTTTCGTCGTCGACAAGCTGGCGATACAGCGAATGGAGAGCAGCAGCGTCTGCTGGTTGCGCTACTCGGACGAATGGGAAGCTGCTCATGATGTACCGAGACAGGTTGAATATGTGTTCGCATTCTAAATGAGCGCTGCCATCGAGGGATGTTTTTGCTCGACACCGTTTGTCGCTCGCACGGCACGATCCGCCTCACCAGCCGCTTGCGGCACAGCATTGCATTCAGCGGAAACCTGCGACAATCTTTCCTGAATCTCAGACACAGGTTGATTGCCTCACTTCCAACCGGATGACAGATGCCTGCTTCCCAGCCCACTTCACCGTCACGCCTGACACCCGGCGATTTGAACGAGCTGATCACTTTGCTCGACATTCAGGTCTTGGGACTTTCCGAGTGCCTGGTCAGCCAGGGATTCATGCTGGAACTGGATGGCCACGATGCGCCGGGCATCCACTACATCCTGTCGGGCGTTGGGCGCCTGCACATCGCAGGTGCCGAGACCGTGCCGCTCAAACCCCACACGCTGCTGATCGTCCCGCCCCGTCATCCACTGAAGCTCGAGGTACCGGGTAGCCAGGCAGGAATTGCGCCGACCGTCGTGCCCGGGCGAGAGCACAAACAGGTCGTCGATTCGATCAAGCGCTTCCGCGCGGGGCATGCTGAGCCGATGACTGTGATGATCTGCGGCTATTTCAAGGCGTCCTTCGGTGCGTCAATCAATTTGTTCGATACCCTGTCGACGCCGATCGTCGAACGGTTCGACGCTTCCGACCGGCTCGATGTCTATCTGCGCACGGCGTTCGATGAACTCGTCGCGCAGGAGGTAGGCGCGGGCGCAATGTCGGGCGCGTTGCTCAAGCAGGTGATTGTCGCGCTCGTGCGACGGTCGCTGAAGTCCAACGCGCTCTGGATGGAGCGATTTGCGCTGCTTGGCGATCCGCAAATCGCGCGGGCCTTCGCTGACATGGTGGCCCGCCCCAGTGCGCCGCATACCGTCGCGAGTCTCGCGGAAGCAGCAATCCTCAGCCGCTCGGCCTTCATGGCGCGCTTTTCCGCCGCGCTCGGCCAGTCGCCGATGCAGGCGCTGCGCGACATCCGCATGCGCCAGGCAGCCGTTCAGTTGCGCACCGGCGACCTGTCGCTGGATCAGGTTGCGCGCCATGCCGGTTATGTGAGCCGCGGTGCGTTCGTGCGCGCGTTTCGCGAGGTGTTCGATACCGGCCCCGCCGAATACCGCGAGGAGTCCGCCAAGGGCTGATCGCGAGGACTTTCTGCATCGTTTGCCGGACCCTGTGCAACGGCCTCCCGCCCATACTTCACAGCGTCAGTTCAATGAACAGGAGATCCGACATGACGCTCGAATATCAGATCATCGATTCGCCGTTGGGCAAGCTCAAACTCGTCGCACGCGACACGAAGCTAGTCGCGATTCTGTGGGAATACGAGCGCAAGAATCGCGTGAGACTCGGCGCGATGAGCGAAGCCGGCGATAACCCGGTCCTGCTTGAAACGGCCCGTCAGCTGCAGGAGTACTTCGCGGGCAAACGCACGCGCTTCGATCTCGAACTTTCGTTCGACGGCACGCCGTTTCAGAAGCAGGTGTGGAAGGCGCTGTTGGCGATCCCGTTCGGCGAGAAGCGCACTTACCGCGACATCGCGATGCTTGTCGGTAATGGCCGCGCCACACGTGCCGTCGGCGCCGCAATCGGGCGCAATCCGCTGTCGATCGTCGCGCCTTGCCATCGCGTGATCGGCTCGTCAGGAAAGCTGACGGGCTTTGCAGGCGGCCTTCCCAACAAGGCCCGCTTGCTCGCGACCGAGGCTCGCCCGGCGGTCGATTCGGACTGATCCACACTCGAACGCTTGCCGCGCCCTGGCCGGCGCCTTGCATCGGCAATTGAACGCCGAAGCAAGGCGCCGGTTTCATTTCCACATCTCCTCACCTCTCCCCTTGCACACGCGGACTTTTGCATCTGTTCTAAGGATTTTTCGTTCGGCCTTCACGCCTAGAATTTCCATCAATGCAGCCAGGAACGCATCCGGCCATTCCGACGCAGACACATCCCTTCCATTGATCATCAGAAACTGGAGCACGACTATGACCCGCATCGCCCTCCCCGCCAACGAAGCCATCCCGGCCGAGTCGCAGCCCGTGGTCGACGCAATAACGAAGCAACTGAAGACGACCCCCAACCTCTTTCGCATCATGGCGCTGAGCCCGAACGCGCTGAACGGTTGGGCCGGCCTGCAAGGCGCGCTCGCGAAGACGCTGGACGCGAAACTGCGCGACGGCATCGCGCTCGCCGTTTCGCAGGTCAACGGCTGCCAGTACTGTCTGTCGGCGCATACTTACGTTGCGAGCAACATGGCTCATATCGGCGACGACGAGATTCGCCTGAACCGTCTCGGCACATCGCATGCGCCCAAAACCGCAGCGGCGGTGGCGTTTGCGAAGACCTTGATGGAAACGCGCGGCAAGGTTACCGAAGACGATCTGCACGCCGTGCGCGAAGCCGGCTTCAGCGATGCGAACATCGTCGAAATCATCGCGCTCGCCGCCCAGTTTATGTTGACGAATTTCGTCAACAACGTCTTCGATACCGACATCGATTTTCCGGTGGTCGAATCCGAAGTTGCGTAACGACATCGCGCTGCCCCGTCCTCACACAAAGGAGATACATCATGTCTAGCACCATTGCCGAAAAGCGCCAGGCCTTTCGCGCGTTGCACGAAGAAGGATGTTTCGTATTGCCGAATCCGTGGGACGTCGGTAGCGCGCGTTATCTGGCGTCCGTCGGCTTCAAGGCGATTGCCACGACCAGTTCAGGGTTCGCGTGGTCGAACGGCCGACCCGACAACGGGGTCTCGCGCGAGACGATCCTCGCGCACCTGCGCGACATAGTCCGCGCGACGGCTCTGCCGGTCAACGCCGATTTCGAGAGCGGCTTCGGCAATGATCCCGCCGAAGTGGCGCAAAGCGTCCGCATGGCGATCGATACCGGCGTCGCCGGGCTGTCGATCGAAGACTCGACGGGCGATCCGGCATCGCCCCTGTTTCCGGTCAAGGTGGCCGTCGAACGGCTCGCCGCGGCAAGGCGCGCGATCGACGAGGCCGGCGGCGACACGCTGCTCGTCGGACGCGCCGAGAATTTCTTTGCCGGTGTGCCCGATCTTGAAGACACGATCGCGCGCCTGCGCGCGTACTCGCAAGCGGGCGCCGACTGTCTGTATGCACCGGGCATCCAGACGCGCGAGCAGATCGAAGCGGTGGTCGCCGCGGTCAGCCCGAAGCCGGTCAATCTGCTGATCGGCGGACCCTCCGCGTTCACGCTCAACGAACTGGCGAAGCTCGGCGTGCGGCGCGTGAGCGTGGGCGGCGCGCTCGCCCGCGCGGCGTGGGGCGGTCTTGTGACTAGCGTTCAAGCGCTTGCAGACGGCCGCTTCGATGGCTTGCCGAAGGAGCCGTCAGGCGCGTGGTTGAACGGCATGTTTCAGGACGTGACGTAGCGTCCTCTTCAACGATTAACTGCTTTTACATGGAGCGAACCATGAGTCGTGAAATCATCCGTGTCGAACCGCTTTCGAGCTGGCTTGAACGCTGGAAAGCGCCGACGTCCGCAGTCACCCGCCACGGCGACACAATCTACGTGTCCGGTTTCCCGCCGTTCGATCCGCACACCGGCGAAGTGATAGATGCACCCATCGAGCGTCAGACGGAACGCGTATTGGAACAGCTGAAACTGTGCGTCGAGACGGCGGGTTCATCGCTTGAGCAGGTGCTCAAGTGCAACGTGTATTGCACGTCGGTCGAGATGTTTCCGGTTGTCAACACGATCTATGCAAGCTTCTTCGGACCGAACCCGCCGGCGCGGATTTTCGTCAATGTACCGGCGTGGCCCGGACGCTTCGACATCGAAATTGACTGCGTCGCGGCAATCGATAGTCGCCGCGTCTGAGTGCCCGGATAACAATCGTCTTGCGAAAGGCCGTGACAATGCAATCTTCTGAGACGCAGCGTCGCAATACCGTCCGCGAGAAGGGGTAACGCTAATCCACGTCAGCAGAAAGCGTCACGTTCTTCTGTGCCTCAAGTTCAACGAGGCGACCGGTCAGCGCTTTGCTAATCGAGTGATAAGACGTACTTCCGAGCGCCAGGCGCAGGCTTGGCCTGGCGGCATCGGCAGCCACGATCATGGCGTCGACGGTCTTGCGCGCATCGCCCGTGAGCGGAAACGCATTGCTGCTGATCCGGCGGCGAACCTCTCCAGCAGGCGTATCGGCATAGACAGCCATTGGTTCCGGGCTCACCAGGTTCGCACCAAAGCTCGTCCCCGTGGGGCCCGGCTCGACGATGATGAAGTCGATCCCAAACGGTGCCACCTCCTGCGCGACCGATTCGACAAAGCCTTCGATACCCCACTTGGTGGCGTGGTACAGACTGAAGCCGGGATAGACAACCTGCCCGCCTTCGGAGGAAACCTGCACGATGCGCCCGCCACCTTGCTCGCGCAGGTGAGGTAGTGACGCGCGAATGAGCTGGATTGAGCCGATGAGGTTCGTCGCGATCTGCTGTTCAAGTTGTTGGTCGGTCACCTCCTCCGCCGCGCCGAACAGCCCGTAACCAGCGTTACTCACCACGATATCGATGCGGCCCATCTCCTCAAACGCGCGGGCCACGGTCGCACGCACGGCATGGGCATCGGTCACGTCGAGCGTCAGGACGCGAAGGCGATCACCGTACTGCGCGAGCAGGTCGTCCAGCGCGCCCGGCCGACGTAGCGTGCCGACCACCCGGTCGCCACGTGCGAGCAATCGTTCAACAAGCAGGCGGCCGAGGCCGCTAGAAGTGCCGGTAATAAACCAGGTTTTGGTCATGTCACGTTCTCCCGAAGGTTTGAAGACTCATTCTAGGAGTGCATCACTGGTGCGAGAAGCAGCTATAGTTCGCATGACCCCGTGAAAAATCTTCACCAATGGCCAAGCCTACCGTCGCTGATCTAACTGCCTTTTCCACCGTTGCGACGCATCGCAGCTTCCGCCGTGCGGCCGATGCCCTCGGCGTATCGCGGTCCTCGCTCAGTCATGCCATGCGAGGTTTGGAGCGTGATCTAGGAGTTCGACTGCTGAATCGGACCACACGCAGCGTGTCGCCGACCGAAGCCGGTGAGCAGTTGCTCAGGCGGCTCGCGCCGGTGTTACGCGAGCTTGATGAGGCGCTGGACACCGTCGCCGATGAAGGTGGGCAACCCACCGGCACGCTCCGGATCAACGCCAACGAGAGCGCGGTGCGGCTGCTCCTGCAAACCGTCGTCCCGCGTTTTCTGGCCCGCTATCCGGGTATGGCGCTGGATCTGGTCGCCGAGGGGCGCCTCGTCGATATCGTTGAGCAAGGGTTCGACGCCGGGGTTCGGCTTGGCGAAGCATTGCCACAAGACATGGTGGCGGTGCAGTTGGGCGATGACCTTCGCTTTGTCGCCGTGGCGGCGCCGTCCTACCTCGCGGAACGGCCGCGGCCGCTGACGCCCGACGATCTGGCTCAACACCGCTGCATCCGTAATCGCCTGCCGAGCGGCAAGCTCTACCGCTGGGAATTCGCGAAGCAAGGACAGGAGGTCTTGGTCAATGTCCCCGGCGCACTCACGCTCGACAACATTGGATTGATGATCGAGGCTGCGGCCAGCGGCTTGGGAATTGCCTATGTCCCCGAGCCCGCGGCGCGTGCCTGGCTGGATGATGGCCGGCTCGTGACCGTGCTGGACGACTGGTGTCCCGTCATTCCCGGCCTCTACCTTTACTATCCGGGCCACCGTCATGTGCCCGCCGGGCTGCGCGCATTCATCGAAGTCCTAAGAGAGGGCACTTGATGCATAAGCCCGCAGCCCGCCATTCCCTCTTTACGACGACGTGATCGGCGCAGGGACGCGTGAGTAGATCGGCGTCCGTTTCAAGCTGCGCTGTCGACTTCCGCGCGAGTCGGTATCGAAGGCTGCGCGCCGGCGCGCGTAACGGAAATCGCGGCCGCACGTTGCGCGAGACTGATCGCGCCTTCCAGCGGCTGCCGCGCAGCGAGTTGCGCGGCAAACACACCAATGAAGGTATCTCCGGCAGCCGTCGTATCGACCGCCCGCACCTGCGGCGCCGGAAAATGTGTCCCTTCTCCGCCTTCCAGCAGAAGATAAGCGCCTTGTGCACCGAGCGTGACTATCACGTTGCGGGCGCCGCCACGTTGCAACTCCATTGCCGCCCTTCTCGCACCACTTTGCGATTCAACCGGCAGGCCGGCGAGTATCGCGGCCTCGACCTCGTTCGGAACGAGGTAGTCGACCAAAGGCAGCCATTCCGCAGGCAGCGGGCCGGTTGCAGGCACGGGGTTCAGCACCGTGACCTTGCCTAGCCGCCGGGCGAGAGCGAGCGTGGCGTGGACCGAATCCCAAGGTATTTCCAGTTGGCAGACAACGACATCGCAGGCCTTGATTGCCGCTTCGTGGCGCGCGACGCTCGCCGGCGTAACCTCACCGTTACTGCCCGCGACGACGACGATCGTGTTCTGCCCGTCGTCCGACACCGTCACTATGGCCACGCCGGTGGGCTGCACGGGATCGACCTCGATACCCCCGCAGTCGATACCCTCCGCTTCCAGATCCTCGACCCGCTGAGTGCCGTTCGCGTCCTTACCCACGCAACCGACCATGGCCACGCGCGCGCCGATGCGCGCGGCCGCCACCGCCTGGTTGCCGCCCTTGCCGCCGGCAACCTGCGAAAATTCATGTCCGCTGATGGTCTCGCCCGGCCGAGGCAAATGCGGTGAACGGGCAACCAGGTCCGTATTGATGCTGCCGACCACGAGAACGCGGCCCTGCTTCGCTTCTTTCGCCACTTTGTTTCTCCTGCTGACCCTTCCCCGACTGATCGAATTATGCGGCGCGTCTTGCCGATGCCCCAAACCTGCAACACAGGCTGGGCATCAACAAGGGTTAGGATTGGCGCGGACATCAGATTGACAACGCCGGACAAGGCTCGGAGAGCGTGACTCCTTGACGGAGCGAGCCACGCGTTGCGCCGGCCCTACTTGGTGACCAGATCGACAGGCGTTTCGACAACGCCCGACAACTCCGACTGCTTCTTGTGTTCGGCAATTGCCTTCAGCGCCGTGTCGATACCGAACACGGCCTGTTTCGCAGCGTACTGATTGGCCGTCGCGAGGACGCGGCCGTCGGCGAGCATCGGCTGGATCGCGCTGATGTCGTCGTAGCCCACCACCTGGATCTTGCCGGCCTTGCCAGCCGCACGCACCGCCGATACCGCCCCGATGGCCATGTTGTCATTGCCGCACAGCAGCGCCTTGACATCCGGGTTTGCATTGAGAATCTGGCCCGCGACCGCGTTGCCCTTGTCGATTTCCCAATCACCCGATTGCAGCGAGACGACCTTCATACCGCCTGCCGACATGGATTGCTTGAAGCCGGCCGTGCGTTGCTGCGCGTTGGTGGTGGTCGAGACGCCTTCGATAATGGCGACGTTATCGCCCGATTTCAGGTGCTTGGCCAGGTAGTCACCCACCTTCTGGGCTCCCTTGGCGTTATCCGGGCCGACAAACGGGATGTTCAGGTCTTTTGACTTGAGCACTTCCCGATCCAGTTGGTTGTCGATATTAACCACGATAATGCCTGCATCCACCGCCTTCTTGAGCACCGGCACGAGTGCCTTGGAATCGGCCGGGGCGATCACCAGGGCGTCGACCTTCGACACGATCATCTGCTCGACGATACGAATCTGGTTAGCCGTGTCCGTCTCGTCCTTGATGCCGTTCGTGACCAGGTCGAATTTGTCCGGATTCTGCTTCTGATAGTCCTTGGCGCCGGTTTCCATGGTGAGGAAAAACTCGTTCGCCAATGACTTCATCACGAGCGCGACCTTCGGCTTATGCGCAGTCTGGGCGAATGCAGCGGGCATGGGCAGGAGCGACGCCGCGAAGAGGGCAACGCTTGCGACGATAGCGCGACGCCGCGCCGGTTGGAAGTGGCGATTCATTGATGTCTCCGTATCGCTCGTTCGGTCTACGTACTGATAGCCGTTGAGTCGTGTGTTGGTTCGGGGTGCCACGCTTGCCTCTGGCTGCTGATGAAACCGCGCAGCGGCTTCGCCAGATGCTGGGACAAGTATGACTAGATCCAATCCTATCCTCGCGGTCCCGATTATGCTATGCCAATTTCAAAATCGTGCGTTTCATAAATGGAACACGTGGACTGGGATGATCTGAGGATTCTGGTGGCCATCGCGCGAGGCGGCACGATGCGCTCCGCCGCAGCAGCCTGCGACCTGAGCGTTGCTGCGCAAACGCGCAGCGGTTGACCGGGCGGTGGTTAACGCTGACGTTGAACCGTCCGGCCGTCGGCAAGATCAATCGTCTCGCCGACCTTGAGCGCCTGAATCTGCTGAATCTGTTGCGCTAGAAACTTGTGCTCGGGATCCAGAAACACGTGCATCGGATAGACGAACGTTCCCTGCTTCCAATATCGGCGGTCAAAGGTTACGGCGAACTTTTTCTCTACCTGCTTGACCGGGCTGAGTGACGCCAGCTTGGCGCGGAACCTGACGACCTCACCGCGAACCAGATCACGCTGTGACGTCACCAGCATCGCTGCTTCGCTTTCGGGGTCGCTCACCGCCGGACAATTCTCCGCGGCCGCGATAGCGGCCTCGGCTGCCTGAACCAGTCCCTGCAGCCACTGCTTCGTATCGGACAGTCCGTTATTTTCCATCATGTTTCACACTTCCTTTCTAGCACTGACCCAATTTGCCAGCCGCGCCCGGACGTGTCAATGATCGGTTTCTCGACGTCACCACGTCGCTGGCGAACGCAACGTCAGATATTCTCGATCGTCACCGGTTTGATCTTGTCTGCCGGCTCGAAGCCGAAGATCTTGCCGTAGAAGTACAACTCAGCTTCCAGCGAATGGGTGATGGTCTCGGCGCGTCTGAAGCCATGCCCTTCCCCCTCATACAGCACATGGGCAACCGGCAGGCCCTTCGCACGTACCACCTGATAGATCGATTCGGCCTGGTTTGGCGGCACGACCTTGTCCTCCGCGCCCTGGAACAGGATCATGGCGCTCGACATCTGCTCCACGAAATGGATGGGCGAACGCGCTTGATAAACGGCCTGCGCTTCGGGATACGGACCCACCAGACGAAGCAGGTAGCGCGACTCGAACTTGTGCGTATCCTTCATCAACGCTTCGAGATCGCCTACTCCGTAGTAGCTGGCGCCCGCCTTGAAGAAATCGTGGAAGGCTAATCCGCACAGCACCAGGTAACCGCCTGCACTACCGCCACGCACCGCCAGCGCGTCCTCGTTCACGCGCCCTTGCTCGATCAGGTAACGCGCGGCATTGATCGCGTCATTCACATCGGTGATGCCCCACTGGCCATCGAGGCGTTGCCGGTACGCCCGGCCATGCCCGCTGCTGCCGCCATAGTCCACGTCGACGACGGCAAAGCCGCGACTCGTCCAATATTGTATCGGCCACCGGAATCCGGAATGGGTCGACGAGGTTGGGCCACCGTGGGCAATCACGATCAGCGGCGGCAACGTGCCCTCAGGCCCCTCGAAGTCGGGATTGGCGGGGGGATAGAAGAACGCATGCGCGTGCAGGCCGCCTTCGGTCGGGAAGCGGATCGGTTCGGCAATCGATACGTAGCGCGCGTCCACCACGGCACGATCCGATTGGCGCACCACACGGCAGGTGCGAGCGCGGAGATCGAGTTCGACGATCGCCTCGCCCGCAGTCGGCGAGCTGCCGACGAATACCGCCTGCTCGCCATTGACCTGCAGATCGCGCATCGTGCTGTATGGCGTCGGCACGTCGGCGAATGCACCGCTTGCCGGATCGCACACGGCCAGATGCGTAACGCCATCCTGCTCGTAAAGACACACGATGCGGCCGTCTGCCGTGAAGCCATAGGTTGTCATCCCGAAGACCCATTGGGGCTTGCCGAATTCGGCCTCCATCGGGTGAAGCGCCTCGAGCGCCGCGTCGGCAGCATTGGACAAATCGCTTC
>JBEKNG010000078.1:0-12485 GCA_049523075.1 Paraburkholderia sp. | reverse complement strand
GAGCCGCTGCTCGAGATTGGCGAGGTGCCGGCCTGCGGCCGACGTCGAGAGGCCCAGCGCTTCAGCCGCGCGCGAAATGCTGCCGCGCTCCGCTGTTTCGATAAAAAGCTGCACCTCCACCCATTTATCCAAAGCTGTCTCCTTCGCTCCCATGCAGGATGGGTACTGTTTCCCACTGGTCGGGATTGTGTTTCCCGCAGCCATGCTTTTTCGCCGGCCGGCGGCAGACTATATTTTGACCCAAAGGACAAACAAATTGGAGACAGCATGCGAAACGTCGACGAAGACACGATCACCCAGATCGTCCTGGCGCGCCATGCGGAGGCGCGGAACCCGCGCCTCAAGCAGATCATGACAAGCGTCGTCCAGCATCTTCACGCCTTTGCCCGCGACGTCGAACTGACCGAGGACGAGTGGTTCGAGGGGATCCAGTTTCTGACCGACATTGGCCATATCACCGACGACAAGCGCCAGGAGTTCATTTTGCTGTCGGACACGCTCGGCCTGTCGATGCTGGTCACTGCGCTCAACAACCGCAAGCCGGTGGGCTGCACCGAAGCGACGGTGTTCGGGCCGTTCTTCGTCGAGGACGCCCCCGCGTACGAGAACGGCGACGATGTCGCCAATGGCGCGAAGGGCGAGCCCTGTTTCGTCACCGGACGCGTCACGGGCCTGGCCGGCGAACCGGTGCCGCACGCGCGCATCGAGGTGTGGCAGGCCGACTCGGATGGCTTTTACGACGTGCAGTATGAAGGGGTAGCGGAAAGCCAGGGACGCGGCGCGCTGAAGAGCCTCGCAGACGGTTCATTCCATTTCCGCTCGATCACCGCGGAGTCCTATCCGATTCCGCACGACGGCCCGGTGGGGCGCATGCTGAAAGCCCTCGGCCGCCATCCGTGGCGACCGGCGCATCTGCACTTCATGATCGAGGCTCCTGGCTACGAGCGCCTGATTACCCACGTGTTCCGCTCGGGCGACAAATACCTCGACTCCGACGCGGTCTTCGGCGTGCGTTCGTCGCTGATTGCGAACTGGCAGCGCCACGATCCGGGCACCGCACCGGACGGCACCCAGATCGACACGCCGTTCAGCACGCTCGACTTTACTTTCGTTCTCAACCGCGCGGATGGCGCGGGCAACCTTCGCGCTTAGTTGCCGCAACAGCTCGCCGCAAGGCTTTGCGGCATGGCGAGCCGCCCACGGACCGGCAACAGGTGCATAGACAGAGGCAGACTGAACTCATGATCAAGCACATCGTGATGTGGAACCTGAAGGGCGACACACCTGACGAGAAAGCTACGTCCATCAACCGTCTCAAGGCGGCGTTCGAAGGACTGGTGGGCAAGATTCCCGGCCTCTTGCACCTGGAAATCGGCGTGGACATGAGCGGCGTCGATTACGCGTGCGATGTCGTGCTGTACTCGGAATTCGACTCGCACGAATCGCTGGCGGGCTATGCGGTCCATGCCGAACATCTGCGGGTGAAGGCGGAACTCGGCGACCTGCGCATAGGCCGCTATCAGGTGGATTACCACCCCGCGCCGGTATCGATCCGCGCTGTGGCCTGAACTGGCCTGAACGCGAGCCGGAATAACCGGCCGCGGTTGGAGGAGACATTAGATGACACGCAAGCTGATCAAGGGCGGTTACGTCGTTTCGATGGACGCGCGTATCGGCTCGGGCGAACTGGACGTGCTGATCGACGGCAGCCGTATTGCCGACGTGGCGCGCGGCCTAAACGTGGACGATGCGGAACCGGTCGACGCGCGCGGCTGCATCGTGCTGCCGGGCCTCGTCAATGCCCATATGCATACATGGCAGACCGCGTTGCGCGGGCTCGCCGCGAACTGGACGCTGCCGCAATACTTCCGTAGCGTGCATGCGGGCCTCGCCACGCTGTTCACGCCGGACGACCTGTATATCGGCACGCTGGCCGGCGGGCTGAACCAGCTCGACTGCGGCACCACGACGCTGGGCGACTGGTGCCACAACAATCCGACCCCGGCTCATACGGATCGCGCGATCGACGGACTCACCGAAGCGGGGATTCGCAGCGTATTCCTGCATGGCTCACCGAAACCCGATCCGAAGCCCGGTCAGAAGCATTTCAGCGAGATTCCACACCCGCGTGCCGAGATCGAACGGCTGCTGAAGCAGCGCTTCGCAAGCCGCGACGCGCTGGTCACGCTCGGTATGGCGATTCTCGGTCCGCATTACTCGACCTATGACGTCTCCGTGCACGATTTCCGGCTCGCGCGCGAATATGACCTCATCGCCAGCATGCATTGCGCCGGTCTCGAAGCCAAAACGCCCGACGGCTGGGAGCGTCTCGCGGACGAAGGCTTGCTCGGCGCGCACACCAATGTCGTGCACGGCAACAACCTCACCGACGCGCAACTGCGACGGATGCTCGATTGCGGCGTCACGTTCTCGCTCGCGCCCGAAACCGAAATGCAGCAAGGCCACGGGCATCCCATCACCGGACGCCTGCGCGATGCGGGTCATGCGCCTTCGCTTGGCGTCGATCTGGAATCGGCGATTGCCGGCGATATGTTCACGGTCGCGCGTGTCGCGCTGGCTTCGCAGCGTGCGCTCGACAATGCTGCATCGCGCGCGACGCAAGGCCAGTTGCCGCCGACCTCGACGCTGTCCTGCAACGACGCGCTTGGTTGGATCACGCTGCGCGGCGCCGAGGCGCTCGGGCTCGCCGACCGGATTGGCTCGCTCACGCCGGGCAAGCAGGCCGATGTGATCCTGCTGCGCGCCGATACCCTCAACATGCGTCCGCTGCATGACCCGGTGGCCGCCGTGATCATGCAGGGCGCCCCCGCTAACGTCGATACGGTATTCGTGGACGGCGAGTTCAGAAAGCGGCACGGCAAGCTGCTGTATGCGCCGCTCGCGCGCCGTCTCGACGAACTCGACGCTTCGGGGCAGCGCATCGCCGCCGGGTTGAACGACCTGCTTGCCGCGCATTGACGTGCCGGCGCTTTCGTCTTTTGTCATTTCAGGAGCCACGTCATGAATGAAGCGAAGCCGGCCACGCAGGTCGGATTCATCGGGATCGGCAACATGGGATTGCCGATGGGTACGAATCTGCTCAAAGCGGGCTACCCGGTCATCGCATTTGACCGCTCCGAGGATCGCCTCGGTGCGATCGTCTCGCGCGGTGCGCTGCGCGCTGATTCAGTCGCGCAGGTGGCGCGCGAGGCGGACGTGGTGTTCACGTCCTTGCCGAACGATGCGATTTTCCGCAGTGTCGCGCTCGGCGATGACGGCGTCGTCGCGAATGCCGGCGCAGGCACGATCTTCATGGACACGAGTACCGTGTCGCCCACCGTCTCTGCCGAGGTGGCGGAAGGCGCGCATGAATACGGCGTGCGCTATCTGCGTACGACGGTGTCCGGAAACGGTGTCGTTGCAGCCGCGGCCGCACTCACCGTGATGGCATCGGGGCCACGCGAAGCCTACGACACGGTGCTGCCGTTGATTCATGCGATCGGACGCCGTTCGTTCTATCTCGGCGAGGCCGAAGAGGCGCGGCTGATGAAGCTCGCGGTCAATCTGATGATTTCGGTGTCCTCGGGCATGATCGGCGAGGCGCTGACGCTCGGGCGCAAGAGCGGACTCGACTGGTCGCAGATGCTCGACGTCCTGGCATCGAGCCACGTCGCCTCGCCGATGGTGCTGTACAAGGTGCCGCCGCTGAAAGAGCGTGATTTCAGTTCGACGATGTCGGCAATCACGCAGACCAAGGACGTCGACCTGATTCTCGATTGTGCGGCGGCAAGCCACGTGCCGCTGCCTCTCACGTCGGCGGTGCGCGGGTTGTTTCAGGGATTGATCTCGACGGGCGGTGGTGAGGACGATTACATCGCGCTGGTGCGGCATGTCGAAGCGCTGTCGGGGGTGGTATGAACTGCCGCCACGCTCACTACCGTTCGCTGCCCCAGCGGGAGGCATCATGAACGCACATACAGGTCCGCTTGCGTCGTTGCGCAGCGCGCTGCCATTCGGTAGCGGCGGCTCGAGCCCGGACGGCGCACCCGTGAATGCGCCCGCGGGCGCAAATGCAGGTAGCGTCCTCGCCCAGCACGAAGACCAGCCGCTGCTCGAACTGCGCGGCATCGCCAAGCAGTTTCCCGGCGTGCGCGCGCTCGACGGCGTGAGCTTTGCGGTCCGTGCGGGCGAAGTGCACATGCTGCTCGGCGAAAACGGCGCCGGCAAGTCGACGCTGATGAAAGTCATGAGCGGCGTCTACCGTGCCGACGAGGGCGAATTCCTGCATCTCGGCGAGCCGGTGCAGATCCAGTCCCCCAAAGACGCGCAGGCGCTCGGCGTGGCCGTGATCTATCAGGAGTTCTCACTGGTTCCGCACCTCGACATCGCGCAGAACATTTTCATTGGCCGTGAGTTTCCGGGGCGGTTGCCCGGCACCATCAATAACGCACGCGCGCATGTCGAAGCGAAGAAGGTACTGGATCTGCTGGGTTTCGATTGTGACACCCACACGCCGGTCGAACGGCTGGGCGTCGCGCAGCAGCAGATGGTCGAAATCGCCAAGGCCCTGTCGCAGCGCGCGCGCATTCTCGTGATGGATGAGCCGACCGCGCCGCTCTCGGAGCGCGAAACGGAGAACCTGTTCCGCGTGATCCGCATGCTGAAACAGGACGGTGTCGCGATTGTCTATATCTCGCACCGCATGAGCGAAGTGTTTGCGCTCGGCGAGCGCATCACGGTGCTGCGCGACGGTCGCATGGTCGGCGCGACGCGCCCGGCCGACACCACACCGGCTGAACTCGTCCGCATGATGGTGGGCCGCGACGTCGACCTGACCTACGCGCGCCGTTTTTGCGAAACACCCGGTGTGCCCGCGTTGGTGATGCGCGGCGTCGATTCGCCGAATGGCATCCACGACGTGAATCTGGAAGTGCGCGCGGGCGAGATTGTCGGACTTGCGGGCCTGGTGGGCTCGGGACGCTCGGAGGTGGCGCGCGCGGCCTTCGGCATCGACCCGGTCAGCGCCGGCGACGTCGAAGTGTACGGCAAGCGGCGGCGCGGCGAGCCGCACCAATCGGTGAAGCTCGGCATGGCGCTGATTCCGGAGAGCCGCAAGCACGAAGGGCTCGCCGTGACGCGCTCGGTCGGCGACAACCTGATGCTGTCGGGGCTGGGGAAGCTGTTCCCCGGTGGCTGGTTCCGTCCGCGTGAGGCGCGCCAGTTGGCCCGCGACATGATCACCGAATTGCGGATTGCGACGCCGACCGTCGGACGCCGCACGGCATTCCTGAGCGGCGGCAACCAGCAGAAGATCGTGATCGGCAAATGGCTGGCCACCGGGGCTCGCCTGTTTATTTTTGACGAACCGACGCGTGGCATCGATGTCGGCGCAAAGGCGGAAATCTTTGCGCTGATCGGCAAGCTGGTCGAAGAGGGCGCGGCGGTGTTGCTGATCAGTTCCGAGCTGCTGGAGATCGTGCATGTGTGCGATCGCGCGTATGTGATGCGCGAGGGCACGGTGGCCGGGCACCTGGGCCGCGATCAGTTATCGGAAGAAAACCTTCTCGCCTTGGGGATGCATGATGCGTAACGTACAGGGGATGGACGCGCCGCACCGCTGGATGGCGGTACCCGCCGGCGTGCCGGGCGTCGCATGGATGATGGTGGCAATGCTCGTGGGGTTCACGGCGCTGAACCGGCAGTTCGTCGACGTGGCGAACCTCGTCAACATCGGCTCGCAGTCGTCGATTCTGTTGCTGATTGCGCTGCCGATGACCTTCGTTATTCTCACTGAAGGCATCGACGTGTCGGCTGGCGCGGTAGCCGCGGCATCGAGCGTCGCGCTCGGTTGCGTGATGCAGGCGGGGGCCCATACATGGCTTGGCATCGTGGCAGCAATCGGCACAGGTACGTTGTTTGGGCTGCTTAATGGCTCGCTGATCGCCTGGCTCAGACTGCCGCCCTTTGTCGTCACACTCGGCACGATGGGGATGGCGCAGGGCATCGCGCTGCTGCTGAGCGGCGGTCAGAGCATCACGGGAATCGGCACGGCGATACCTGTCTTCTATAACGGCGCGGTGCTCGGTGTGCCCGCTCCGCTTGTCGTCGCCGCGCTCGCGTATGTGTTGAATCACGTGCTGATGTACCGAAGCCGGGTCGGCATCTATGCGCGTGCGATCGGCGGCAATCCGGAGGCATTGCGTTTTGCGGGCGTCTCTGCCCGTGCCTGGCAGATCGGCATCTACACGTTCGCCGGGGCGATGTTCGGTATCGCTGCGGTGCTGCTCACGGCCCGTATGAGCACAGCGCATCCGACGGCCTCGCTCGGACTGGAGTTCGACGCGATCGCTGCGGTGATCGTCGGCGGCACGTCGTTCGAGAAAGGCAAAGGCGGTCTGCCTGGCACGCTGCTCGGCGTGCTCACGATCGGCATGCTGCGCAACGGGCTCGATCTGGTCGGCGTACCGTCGTCGGTGCAGGTGTCATGCATCGGCGTGCTGGTTTTGCTGGCTCTCTTCGTTGAAGGATGGAAAACGCGATGAATCATTCACTGGCCTCATTTTCCAGTTTAATCAAGCCGGGAGAAAACGTCTCGAAGCTCGTCTCCCGTCTCGCAGCAGTGCTGATCGTCGCCATAGCGCTGTCGTTTGCCAGCGATGCGTTCCTGACGCCGGGCAATCTGCTTAACGTGCTGCGCCAGGCGAGCCTGTTGTTCCTGATGGCATCGGGCCTCACGCTGGTCGTGCTGACGGCGGGCATCGACCTGTCGATCGGCGCGAACGTTGCCTTATCGGCATGCCTGGCGGGCACCGTGATCAAGGCCACCGGCTCGCCGCTCGCCGGTGCGGCTGTGGCGCTCGCGAGCGGCACGCTGGTGGGGCTCGCGAACGGTGGTCTGGTGGCGATCCTGCGCATGCCGTCATTCATCGCAACGTACGGGATGATGTGGCTGATCAACGGCTATACGTACTACTTCATGGCCGGCAACACGATCTACGGCTTCCCGCACGGTTTTCGTCAACTGGGCAGCGGTTATCTGTTTTCGATTCCGGTGCCGGTCTATCTGATGCTGGTGTTTCTCGCGCTCGCAGCGCTGTTCGCCGGACGCACCATTTACGGCCAGCAGGTCTACGCGATCGGCTCCAACCCGGTTGCTGCGCGTTTTTCCGGCGTGCCGGTAAAGAGCCGGCTGGTGCTGGTGTACACGTTGAGCGGTTTGATGGCCGGGCTCGGCAGCCTCGTCTTTCTCGCCCGGCTGAACTCGGCGGAGGGCGACATCGGCGAGCCGCTGACGCTGCCCGCCATTGCCGCGGTGCTGATCGGCGGGACGTCTTTGTTCGGCGGCATCGGCACGCCGTACGGCACGCTGATCGGCGCGCTGTTACTGACGCTCGTGTTGAACGGCCTGAACCTGCTCAATATCGACGCGAACTGGCAGCCGTTCGTGACGGGCGCAATCATTATCGTCGCGGTACTGGTGGACTCGCTGAGCCGCCGGCGCCAGGAGGCGCGTGCCTAGCGCGTTGAGCTCTGCACGGGAGAACATCGGAATGAAACAAGGAGCGATGATGGAGCATAGCTTGCGGCGGGTGGTATGGCTGGGCAAAGCCGACACCGAAGGATTGAAGGACACGCTGACGCGCGAATTGCGTAATCGTGACATACGCGTGGACACGTCGCGGGAAGCGACGTTCGACGGCAATACCGATGCGGTAATTACCGCCTGCGTGGACGACGACGAACTGCGCGCACTCTTGCTGGGTCCAGACGGCTTGCTGAACACAGAGCGTGCGGGACTGCTGCTGGTCGATATCAGTCATATCAGTGAACCGCTGTCGCACGAGATCGACGCCGCTGCGCAGCGCGCGAACGTCTCCTATCTGCGCGCGCCGCTCACGCTCGGACCTGGGGAGGCTGACGAGCGCGTATATACCGCGATGGTGAGCGGGCCGCATGAGGCCCGCGAGCGCGCACATGCGCTGCTCGATGGGTTGGCCGGAAAAATCTTCTATCTTGGCGAGGGCGACGAGGCGCGTGCAATGACGCGCGTGCTCGACGTGATGACCGGTGTATCGATGGCGATGTGGGCGGAAGCGCTAGTGTTCGGCGAAGCTGTGGGCCTCGACTGGCGCGAAATGCTCGCGGTTATGCAGACCAGTGCGATCGGCTCGCCGGTGATCCAGGAGCACACCCCGCAAGTCGCGCAGCGCAATTATCACGCACCGCTCGCCTGCAAACAGATGACCGAACGTCTTGGCGCGGCGCTCGCGCATGGCAAGACGACGGGCACGGTGTTGACGCTGACGGGCCAGACGCATCAGATGTATCTCGGCGCACTGCACCACGGCCTCGCGCAGCACGGGCTGACGGCGATCATTCCGTGGCTCGAGACGGCTGGGGGCGTGCAGCCCGATGCCACGCACACCACGACTCGCTGACCACGCGCCGCGTAGCGGCTAAACCCCACTTATTCAGGACGATGAACATGTCGAACACGCTGTCCGTAGACGCACTCGATACGCTGTTTCGCAGCGCCCGCACGCAAAATGGCTGGCTCGACAAGCCGGTTACCGATGAGCAGTTGCAGGCGCTCTACGATCTGGCGAAATACGGCCCGACGAGCATGAATACCTCTCCGGCGCGCTTCGTGTTCCTGCGTACGCCCGAAGCCAAGGCTCGCCTGCTGCCGGCGCTCGCGCCGGGCAATGTCGACAAGACGCGCGTCGCACCGGTCTGCGTGATCGTTGCCCACGACCACCGCTTTCATGACCACTTGCCTGAGCTGTTTCCGCATCGTGCCGACGCGCGCGCAATCTTCGAGGGCAAACCCGATCTGATCCAAACCACGGCGTTTCGCAACGGTAGCCTGCAGGGCGCCTATCTGATCGTTGCCGCGCGTGCGCTCGGGCTCGACTGCGGGCCAATGTCGGGCTTCGACGCGCAAAAAGTCAACGACGAATTCTTTCCGCAAGGCGACGTCAAGGTCAATTTCCTCTGCAACGTTGGTTACGGCGATGCGGGCAAGGTACTAGGGCGGCTGCCGCGTCTTTCGTTCGACGCAGCCTGTACGTTGCTGTAATGGCGGCTTCGCGCCACTCATTCAGGTAACCTGATCATGCTGAATTCATTTACTTATCAGATGCTCCCGGCGCGAGTCGTATTCGGCCATGGCACAAGCGCGACGCTGCCCGTCGAGGCCGAGCGCCTGGGCCTGCGCCGTCTGCTGGTGCTGTCGACGCCGGAGCAGGCCGCGCTCGCAGGACGCGTGCAGCAGTTGCTCGGCGAACGTGCCGCCGGCACGTTCAATGGTGCCACGATGCACACGCCCGTCGAAGTGACTGAGCGTGCCCTGGAAGTCGTGAGGGCAGAGGAGATCGACGGGGTCGTCGCTGTGGGGGGCGGCTCCACCACGGGGCTCGGCAAGGCGATCGCGCTGCGTACCGATCTACCGCAGATCGTGCTTCCGACCACCTATGCGGGCTCGGAAATGACACCACTCCTCGGCGAGACGCAGGACGGCCGCAAGACGACGCAACGGGGCCCTAAAATCCAGCCGGAGGTCGTGATCTACGACGTGGACCTGACGCTGTCGCTGCCGCCGGCGATGTCGGCGCTTTCGGCGTTCAATGCGATCGCGCACGCGGTGGAGGCGCTCTACGCGCCGGACGGCAACCCGATCGTTGCGCTGATGGCCGAGGAGGGCGTACGCGCCATCGTCGAGGCATTGCCGCACATGCTGAAGGAGCCAGGCAACCCCGACGCGCGCGCCTCGCTGCTTTATGGCGCGTGGCTTTGCGCCTGCTGTCTCGGCACGACGACGATGGGTCTGCACCATAAGCTCTGCCACACGCTGGGCGGCCTGTTTGACTTGCCTCATGCGCAGACCCACACGATCGTGCTGCCCTATGCGCTCGCCTACAACGCGCCGATGATCCCGGACGCCATCGCCCGGCTGGGCCGCGCGATGCAGACCGATGACCCCATCGGCACGCTGTTGCAACTCGAACGTGACTGCGGTATCCCGCTGGGCGGCATCCCGCTTGCGCTGCGCGACATCGGCATGCCGCACGAAGGGATCGCGCGTGCGGTGGAGCAGGCGATGGCGAATCCCTATGGCAATCCACGTCCTGTCGAAGCCGGTGCGCTTGGCGAACTGCTTGAGCGTGCCTGGGCCGGTGCCGGCATCTAATTCCCACTTAATGCCCAATGAGGCGAAACGATCACGGAGCAGGCGCAGTCATGGCAAATCAACCGTACGAAGGCAAGCCGGTGCCGCCCGACTTTCTCATCATCGGCGGCGGCACGGCCGGCGCGGTGATGGCCGCGCGCCTGTCCGAGAGCGGCCAGCACCGTGTGCTGCTGATCGAAGCAGGCATCGACACGCCGCCCGACCAGACCCCGGCGGACATCGACGACATCTTCCCCAGTTCGACGCTCAACCCCGCCTATTTCTGGGGTGGCCTCGAGGCGACCGTGCTCAAAGGCGGGCGGCCGCGGCCGTTTCCGCAGGCTCGTGTGATGGGCGGCGGCTCCAGCATCATGGGCATGTTCGCGCTGCGCGGCGTGCCGTCTGACTTCGAACGCTGGAGCGCCGCCGGTGCCCCCGGATGGTCGTGGGATGAAGCGGTGCGGCTATATCGCAAGATCGAGCGGGACCCGGCGCGAGGCGGAGCAGCTAATGGCACCACGCCCGTCAAGCGGATGGCCACCGATGAATGGCCCGCGTTCGTGACCGCGTTGCGCGAAGCCGCGCTTGCCAGCGGCTTTCCCTACGTGGACGACATCAACGAGGCCCCCGGCGATGGCTTCTTCCCGATGCCGTCGAGCCGCGACGACAGCGTGCGTTCCACCAGCGCGCGCTGCTATCTGACCGCGGCCGCGCGACGCCGCTCCAATCTGACGATCAGCGCGAATACGCGTGCACTGCGCCTGCTGTTCGAGGGGCGCAGGGTGGTCGGTGTCGAGGTAGAGCGCGATGGTGTCGTGACGCCGCTTTACGCGCGCCGCGTGATTGTTTCGGCGGGTGCGATTCATTCACCCGCTCTGCTGCTTCGCTCCGGCATCGGCCCGGCCGCGGAACTGCGCAATCTCGGCGTGCAACCCGTCGTGGACTTGCGCGGCGTCGGACGCAATCTGCAGAACCACGCGTATCAGTTCTTCGCGTTGACCCTGCCGCGCCGCAAGCGGCTGGCACTCCATCTGCGGCGCTTCGCGGTGGCGGGCCTGCGTGCATCGTCGAATCTGCCTGAGTGTCCGGCTAGCGATCTGCTGCTGTTTGCGATAGGCCGAGTCAGTCCGCGGTCCTTCGGTACTGACGTCGCGATGGTTGGATCGGCGCTCTACGCGCCATTCTCCAAAGGATCGGTCACGCTCGCGCAAGCGGACCCACGCGCCCATCCACGCATCGACTTCCGGATGCTCGACGATCCGCGCGACGCACCGCGTGTCGTCATGGCGGCGCGGCTGGCTGAGCGATTGTTGCGCGACCCCGCGGTCGCCGCGAGTTACAGCGAGGCGTTTCTGTTGCCGCCGGGCATGGCGCTCAATCAGTTCAACCGTCCGGGGCTCGCGGGACTTGCGCTGGCCGCTAGCGCGCGCCTTGCGCTCAATGCACCTGGCCCGCTCAGGCGTCTCGCGGTGCGCCGGGCGATCGGCGCGAGCATGCCGCTCGCCGCACGGCGCGGCGAGCACGAAATTACGGATGACGAATTGCTCGCGACGATCGCGCCAATGGGACACCCGGCCGGCACCTGCACGATGGGCGATCCGCGCGATCCGGACACCGTGGTCGACGGCGACTACCGTGTTGGTGGCGTCGAGCATCTGTATGTGGTCGACGCATCCGTCATGCCAGTCATCCCGAGCGCGAACACGAATCTGCCGACGCTGATGCTTGCCGAGCACGCCGCCGAAAGGATCCTGCACGCGCTAGAGGGGACAGCGCAGACCGTATTGGGGAATGTTTGACCGCGCCGCCCCGGGCGCAACACAAATTATCAATCAGAGTGTAGGAGACAGATATGAATGGCATGACCCTCAGATGCGGACTGGCGCTCGCGTTGTGTGCGTGCGGCACGCTTGCGCATGCGGACGGCGAGAACATCGCCGTCTTCACCAAGAACCTGACCAATCCGTATTTCCAGAGTGTGCGGCTCGGCGCCCAGAACGCGGCGCAGCAGTTACACGCGAACGTCACCAATTACGTGCCGACCAAGGCGGACAGCATCCCCGAACAGATGAGCCAGATCGACGATGTGATCGTCAAACGTCCGGGCGCCGTCGTGTTCGTGCCGGTGGACTTCAAGGCGATGGGTCCAGGCATCGCCAAACTGAATGCCGCGAAGATTCCCGCCGTGAATATCGTCGACAAGGCGCAGGCCGGCAACTTCGTCAGCTTTGTGGGTGCCAGCGACTACCAGCTCGGCCTGCAGACTACGCAATACCTGTTGAAGTCGATGGGCGGAAAAGGGAACATCATCATCCTC
>JBEKNG010000077.1:0-12509 GCA_049523075.1 Paraburkholderia sp. | reverse complement strand
GACCTTTCTTTGTGGAGGAGCTCGGTCGCAAACACCCCGGCACGCTGTACCAGTTCCACCAGGACTGGGTGGAGACCCTTGGGCGAGCGGCCGAGACGGAACACGCGAAGGCGAGGGGCTGACCTTGTTGCTGTATTGCGAAGAAAATTCAGCGGAGAAAATCATGAATAGATTCGAAGACAAAGTCATTATCGTCACGGGCGCCGGCTCGGGCATCGGTGCTGCAACAGCGCGCCGCTTTCTACAGGAAGGCGCGTCCGTCGTGCTCAATGGACGACGTGAACATAAGCTGCATGAGACCGTTGCCGGATTCGACGCAGCTAAGGCGCTCGTTCATCCCGGAGATGTGTCGGATGAGGTGTACGTGAAGAGCCTTGTGGAAGACACGGTGAGCAGGTTTGGAAAGCTGGATGTGTTGGTCAACAACGCGGGAATGGCGATCTTTGGCCCCTTCACGCAGACCACCACACAGGACTGGCGGAAGGTGATGGGGACCGACCTCGACAGTGTGTACTTCGCGTCTCGCGAAGCGTTGCCTCATCTCTTGAAAATGAAGGGTTCCATCGTCAATCTCTCTTCCGCCTCGGGTCTAGGTGGAGATTGGGGGATGAGTGCTTATAACGCGGCGAAGGGTGCAATCACGAACTTCACGCGAGCCTTGGCGCTCGAGTACGGCTCGCGTGGCGTGCGCATCAACGCGGTGGCACCTAGTCTCACCTCCAGTGAGGCCACTGGCGATCTCGAGAAAAGTGAAGTAGTAATGGCTGCCTTTCGTGATCGCCTCCCCATCGGCAGGGCCGCCACACCCGATGACATTGCGGGTGTGATTGCATTTCTCGCGAGCGAGGACGCCGTCTTCATCAATGGGGTGATTTTGCCGGTCGACGGTGGTCTCCATGCCTCCAACGGACAACCGAACTTCCTAAAGCTCCTTGGACAAGGTTGAGATCACATAGGGCTTTTCATCTGCATCCGTTTTGTCGCAACGCAACGTGGGGCGATGGACGAACCGTCGTTGTGAATGGGATCGCCTGCGCCGATGTTCGCCAAAGCGGCCGATGAAAATCTTCCTTAGAATGGCATGAGTCCCAGCGTCCAATCCAAAATCGAGGTTTAACCGATGCGTTTTTTTAGTACCTGTTTGGCCGTTCTCTTTGCGTTACTCCCCTCTCTCGCCTCCGCGCAAAGTTATCCCACTCCGCATGAAGGTGACTGGATTGCACCGAGCTTTACGTTCCATACGGGCGACGCGCTGAGCGCTGTTCGCCTTCACTACCTGACCATTGGCGACCCTGCTAACCCGGCGGTTCTCGTGCTTCATGGCACGAACCAACCCGCGGCGAGCATGTTGACGCCGAACTTTGCAGGCAAGCTGTTTGGACGCGGGCAGCCGCTCGATGCGACGAAGTACTTCATCATCCTGCCCGAAGGAATCGGCATTGGGAAATCCACCAAGCCATCCGATGGTCTGCGCGCACGTTTTCCCCAGTACGACTACGACGATATGGTGTCCGCCCAATATCGCATGGTCACGGAAGGTCTCGGCATTCATCACCTTCGCCTCGTCCTCGGCTACTCCCTGGGAGGAATGCAGACCTGGCTTTGGGGCGAAAAGTATCCTGACATGATGGATGCGCTCGTTCCAATGGCGTCCCAACCTATCGAGATGTCCGCGCGCAACTGGATGATGCGTCGCATGCTGGTCGAGTCGATCAGGCAGGATCCGGCATGGAACCATGGCGATTATACGGCGCAGCCCCCGTCGTTACGCCTCGCCAGCACGATGTTTGCGATCGCAACCAGCGGCGGCACGCTTGCTTACCAGACGTTGGCTCCGACGCGTGCGAAAGCTGACAAGATGGTCGACGACATGCTGGCCGCGCCCAAAGGCGATGCCAACGATGTCATGTATCAATGGGCTGCAGCCGCCGATTACAACCCCGTACCAGGGTTGCACCGAATTCAGGCGCCTTTACTGGCCATTAACTCCGCGGATGACGAGCGTAACCCGCCGGACACCGGCACGATGCAAACGGCGCTTCATCAATTGAAGCACGCCCGCTTGTTGTTGATTCCAACCAGCGCCGAAACCCGAGGACACGCGACGCTAGTCAACGCGACGTTCTATGCAGACCAGCTAGGTGCATTCATGCAAGCGACGGCCCATCACTGACTCAGTTGGCCGCACCGACTGAGCCGCCTAGGGCTAGCTGGACGCCATTGGTTACCGGTCCGGTTACCATGGTGCGCTCGGCGCTCGCAAAGGTTGTGCTCAATAGCCGGGTCGCTTCGGACCCGGCTAGCGTTCGAGCATCACCGTATTACGGGTGGCTGTACATCGCGTTCCAGTCGGCCTTTGACACGGCCGGGTGTCCCATTTCCGACGAGCCATTTGCGGCACCGCCGACGTCTGTTGCCGCGTTTTCTGCAGCCACCTTGGCTTCAGCAGCCTGAATCTGTACCGGATAAGTGTTCTGATCACCGTCGCCAGGGTGATAACCAGCGTTTTCGAGCTGCACCAGTTGACTACGGACTTCGGCGCGCGTCAGCGGCTGATTCGATTGGGCAAACGAAGCGACCGGAGCAGCGATAACAACAGCGAGGGCAACAGCCTTGATAAGGAATTTCATGATTACTACCTCCAGAGATGGTTCTGAAGGGCGCTGCAAACGGGTTTGTGTGCGCCCAGTGACCACAGTCTAGGGAGATGGAGGCATAGGGTAAATACCTATTTCATGAAATTATCTTTATAAAAAACCTCACAATCGGAACGCGTCCTTGGCGCAACCGGCCGGCTGTATGGTCGGACAGGTCCTGGCGGATTGTTTCATTCTCTCGAATGGTAGTTTTTCACTATTAATGTTAGTTAATTGATAGTTAGTGTATATACTAGGTCTTCGACGTTGCAGACGCACCTTCCCGGGCTGTGTCGCGACGCTTTCTCAACTGAAGTCGAAGATTGAAGTCATCATGAAGAACAAGCTTGTTGTCTCCCTGCTGGTTGTTGCCTGCACCTCCCTCGCTGCCCCCGCTTTTGCTAGCGGCTATGGTCCGGCACCGTTTTATAATCCGCTGGTCGGCGCGCCTGCTTCACAACGAGGTCAGAGTGTGCAAACCATCGCTGCTGAGCGTGCAAGCGCAACGTCCGACAGTTCATACGGCGGTGCAAACAGCGCATCGTCGCAATCGGGCGCCCGTGAGCCGGTATCAGCCGTCAACGAGGCAGTCTCGGGCCCGGGTTCGCTCTTCGCCCACCATTAATCTTTGCAACGCCGCGCACGCATCGTCCCTCGCAAGTTGTCATCGCGCAGTCACCTGCCGTGGCTTCCAACTCAAAGCGCGGTCCACGTCTGCGTGCCCGAGACTCCTGCACCGTGCGGATGTCATACCCCGATTGCCACCGGTGGCCACTTGTAGCTACGTGTGGCAACATTGCGGTGATCTCTAAATCACGTTAGGCCATGCACAGGCCCGCACACTTCAGGAGAACTCATGTTCGACCACGTCAAATTCGGAGTGAGCGACTATGCAGCGAGCAAAGCGTTCTTCCTCAAGGCACTCGAACCGCTCGGCGTAGTTGTTGTTTCGGAGGGGCCGCCGACGTACGGTGTCGAGCTTAGCCCGCAGGGTAAGCCTTCATTGTGCCTGTACCAAACTGAGGAGAAGCCGGCGCATCTTCACTTGGCGTTCACGGCCGAGAATCGCCAGCAAGTCGAAGCTTTCTATCGCGCGGCTTTGGAGGCGGGTGCCAAAGGCAATGGTGCGCCTGGTCTGCGCCCGCACTACCACGCGAACTACTGTGCAGCTTTCGTCATCGGTCCGGACGGGCACAACATCGAAGTGGTTTGCCACCAACCCGAGGCCTAATCGTTCCATCGAGCGGACTCGCGAGGCTAGGCCGCCTCGGCAAGCCGGGCGTTCTCGTGGCCTCAGTTTCTTCCTACGCCTCCCGCTTGCTGCGCCCATATAGCAGCAGCATCGACGCGATCACCACGCCGTAGATAATCTGCCGCCCCGCCTCCGGCATTTGCGCGACCGAGAGGATCGACTGCAACAGCGTGATGAGGATCGCGCCGGCCACCGTGCCGAGGTACGAACCCCGGCCGCCCAGAATCGACGTGCCGCCGAGCACGACTGCCGCGATCGCCGGCAACAGGTAAGCATCGCCCATCGATTGCGCCGCTTTCGACGCATAACCCGCCAGCAGCACGCCGCCGAACGCCGCGAACGCGCTGCACACGGCGAAAGCGGCCACTGTCACGAGCCGCGTATTGATGCCGGAAAGATACGCGGCGCGTTCGGTGTTGCCGATCGCGTACAGCGTGCGGCCAAAGGTCGTGCGCGACAGCAGGAACATCGTGGCGCCGCCGATCAGCACCCACAGCGCGACGGCATTCGGCACGCCCGGTACGAGCCAGCCCGCAGCGAGCCATCGCATCACGTGTGGCGCGGAATCCTGCGGCGACGATCCCCCCGTGTAGACGATCATGATGCCCTGCGCGACCGCATTGGTCGCGAGCGTCGCAATCATGGATGGAATACGCAGCAGCGCGACAAGGATGCCGTTGACGACGCCGATCAGCACGCCACAACCGATCCCGACCGGAATCGCGAGGATGCTGCCAAGTTGGCCGTGCCCCGCGACGGCGCACGCCATCATCGCGCCGACCGTTATCGTCCACGGCAGCGACAGGTCGATGTGGCCGAGCAGGATCACCATCATCAGGCCGGTCGCGATGATGCCAAGAAACGCGCCAACCTTCAGCTGCAGCAGGATGTATTCCGGCGACAGAAAGCTCCGCGAATACATCCCGCCGACGAGCAGCAGCGCGACGATGCACGCGAACGCGATAGCGATCGGACGGTCGATTTTGCGGGTGAGCTTCGACACGAACGTGATCCAGCTGGTCGCGGAAACGTCGCTCATTGAAACCACTCCAGACGGTTGCGCACCCTGAACAGCCCGCACGCGCCGATCGCGACAGCAAGCAGCAGAATCACACCTTGGAACAGCGGCTGCCACAGCGCATCGACGCTGAACACGAACAGCAGGTCGCCGATAGAGCGGAATGCGAATGCGCCGAAGATCGCGCCGATCGCGCTGCCCTTGCCGCCGAGCAGCGACACGCCGCCGATCACCACGGCGGCGATCGAAAACAGCGTATATGAGTTGGCGCTGCCGAGGCTCGCTTCTCCAGTGTCCGTGAAGAACGTCAGAAAGAGGCCGCCGATCGCGGCGAGCAGGCCAGCCAGCGTATAGCTCGCGAACTTCGCGCGCAGGATCGGCATGCCTGACAGGTAGGCTGCGGACTCGGACGAGCCGGTCGCGTACGCCGCGCGCCCGATCGCCGAACGTTTGAAAGGAATCCAGACGATCGCCACAGCTGCGAGCAGAATCAGCAGGCTTGCCGGCACGCCGCCGGCGACCTTGCCGGTCAGTGCGTCGGCGAGGTCCTCGTTGATCGATCCGCCGGGAACCGGGCGCAGCAGCAGCGCCAGTCCATAATAGACGGCGCCAGTCGCGATCGTCGTCACGATCGGCTGCAGACGGCCGTAAATGATGATGATGCCGTTTACCGCGCCGCACAGCGCGCCGGCCGCGAGCACGCCGGCGATGCCGAGCGCGCTATGCAGCGCGTCGCCCGTGACGATCCACGATCCAACGCAATTCGTCAGCACTAGCGTCATGCCGATCGACAGGTCGATGCCTGCGGTCAGCACGACCAGCGCCTGGCCCATCGACACCAGCGCGAGCAGTACCGCCTTGTTCGCTGCGGTCTGAAAGACGTTCGACGACAACGTCGACGGATAATTGAAAAGGTAGATCGCGAACATCAGCACGAACAGGCCGAACGCGAACATCGTCCCGCGATTTTCCGCATACCAGTAACGCAGCCCGCTCATAGCGCGACCCCCGTGGAAGGAGAAATCTGGCCGACGGGCAGATCCAGTGCACTTGCAATCAGGTTCTGCTCCGTGATCGCCGACCCGACAAGTTCCTTCTTGATCCTGCCTTCGTATAGCACGAGCACGCGGTCGCAGCAGCCGATCAGCTCGTCGTAGTCGGTCGAATAGAAAACGATTGCGGCGCCTTCGTCGGCGAGGCGCCTCAGCAACTGATAGATCTCCTGCTTGGTGCCGACGTCGATGCCGCGCGTCGGATCGCTGAGGAGCAGGATTCTCGGCTGCCGGATCAGCCACTTCGCGATGACTACCTTCTGCTGGTTGCCGCCCGACAGCGAGCCCACGGCCGCGTCGACGCTGAACGACTTGATCGCGAGGAGTTCCATCATCCGGTCGACGAACGACTGCTGGCGGTCGCGATCGATCACGCCTGCGGTGGACATGCGATCGAGCGCGGCAAACGACAGGTTCTCGCGCACTGACATCGGCAGCATCAGGCCTTCGGTTTTGCGGTCCTCCGGAATCAGCGCCATACCGATTTCGTTGGCGCGCGCGACCACGGGGCTCGCGATCGACACGGCCTTACCGTCGATCTCGATCTTGCCCGCGCAACCGCGCAACACGCCGAATAACGCGAGCAGCAGTTCGCGCTGGCCTTGCCCGTCGAGGCCGCCCAGCCCGAGGATTTCACCGGGCTTTAGCGAAAAGCTGACGCCTTGCAGCGTGTCGTTCCACGTCAGATCACGACAGGCGAGAACCGGTTCGGCGGCGAGGCGGCGCCCGGGCTTGTCCGCGGGTTTGTCCGGGAAGGCGTGCTGGTACTTCCGGCCGATCATCATTTCGACAACCTCATTGTCGGTGCGCGTGCCCGCCTCGAAGCTCATCACATGACGACCGTTCCGGTAGACCGTGCATTCGTCCGCGAGCGCCTTCACCTCGTGCATCCGGTGCGAGATGAAGAGCAGGGCGAGCCCCTCTTCGCGCAGGCGCTTGAGCACTTCAATGACGCGCGCCACATCGGCCGCGGTCAGCGCCGAGGTGGCCTCGTCGAGGATCAGGATGCGTGGCTTGCGCGCAAGTCCCTTCGCGAGCTCGACCATCTGCTGGCGCGACAGCGACAGGTCCCGGACTTTCGCGAGCGGATTGATGTCGGCCGCGCCCGCGCGGGCGAGCGCGTCCTCGGCCTGGTGGCGCTGGGCCCGGCGGTCGATCATGCCGAAGCGTTGCGGCGGGTTGGAAGCGAAGATGTTGTCCGCCACGCTCAAATCAGGGATCAACGACAGCTCCTGATACACGCAGACGATGCCGGCCGCATTCGCCCCGGCGGGCGACGCGAACGAGACTTCACGACCATCGAGGTGCATCGTTCCCTCGTCCGGCTGCACGACGCCCGACATCACCTTCAGCAGCGTGGACTTGCCCGCGCCGTTCTCGCCGAGGATCGCATGGATGCGTCCGTTGCGCACCGAGAGGTCCGCACGATCTAGCGCGACGGCGCCGCCGTAGCTTTTCGACACGCCGGACATCTGAAAGAACGGCTGCTCCTCGTCCTGCCGCATGCTTCGTCTCCTGTCGATCGGAGTTAGCGCTTTAGCGCTTACTCCGATCCCATGCAGTCTCACCGCGGTCGATCGGAGTTAGCGCTTTAGCGCTTACTCCGATCCCATGCAAGATGTTGCCGTCACGTCATAGACCAAGCCGATCACTGATTGCCCTGGCTCTGCTTCATGATTTCCTGGGCGGAGAAATTGATGCCGCAAGTCGGAAACGAGTTGCCGACGAAGAAGTTGTCGGACTCGTCGGGGAAAAAGTTGACGCCTGCTTTCAGCTTCGAATCGTCGGTGACGTCGAGCGGCAGTTTGATCGCGACCGGGATCGTCTGGCCGTCCAGCGCAGCGAGCGCCGTCTTGATCGCCACGGCCACCTGCGCCGGACCGCTGCCCGCTGACGTGCACTTCAGGCCTTGGCTCCCATACTGCGCACAAAGCTTGCGAAAGCCGTTCTCCGTTTCGCCGCCGAACGGCACGAAAGGATGTTTTGCATCGAGCATTGCGCGCACGACACCCGTGTCGCCGCCTTGCGCAGACATTCCATCAAAATGGCCCTGCACCGCAATCGCGTCGGCGACGGCCTTCTGCGCGACCCCGTCGTCCCACTTGCCGTAGACCTGGACAACGTTCCACTTCTTGCCGGTCGCGTTCAACGTGTTCTGGAAACCATTGTGCCGGTCAGTGTCGACGGACGTGCCCGCCACCCCGCGGATCTCGAGCACCTTGCCTCCGCTCGACAGATGGGTCGCGAGCCAGTTGGCCCACAGCACGCCAAGCCCGTACTGGTCGACGTCGACGTTGATCGCGTCTTCGCTGTCGAGCGTATTGTCGAACGCGATCAGCACGACACCGGCCTTCTTCGCGCGGCGGATCGCGGGTCCGAATGAGGCGGGATTCTGCGCGTCAACGATGATCGCGTCATAGCCGGCATCGATGAAGTTGTTGACGGCCGAGATCTGCGCCGGCACGTCCTCGCCGGTCGAGACGACCTTAAACTCCTTGAGCTTCGCGGCGACGGCCGGTTGCGCGGTATAGGCCTTGGCCGTCTTGATCATCTGGATACGCCAGGTGTTCGCGATATAGCCGTTCACAAGCGCGATCCGGTAGGGCCCGCTCTTCTTCGGATATTTGACGAACTTCGTGTCGCTCTTCCATGGGACCATGCACGTGGGATCGCTAGGCGGGCCGGAAACGATCGATGCCTGCGCGAAAGCCGCGCTTGCACACAGCGCCAATGCCGCGGTCGCCGCCGCTCGAAGCACCTGGATTCCTGAAAGCATGTTGTCTCCTGTTTTGTTGGATTGAACTTACCAATTACCGGCGCACACTCGTCGTGGATTGCCGACACGGTGTGCGTATCGCGGGGAATCTTGCGGAAGTGCTACAGCGGGACTGAATCGGACTCGCCGAACCAACGGAATGACCTCTTCAAAGGTGTCCCCTCGAAGCGAACGAAGGGCATGCCCGACGCCCCCATTCGACAGTACTGGCATACCAATCTGCACGCGATAGTGGTTTACCAGTGCGCCCGGTGCACGGCTCGATCGGGCTGAAACCCGCGTCGGTTCTGTGCTTGATGGGTAAAGAGGCGCCTGCGGCAGGCAGACGCGACGTTGCGCGGAATTGGTGTACCATTTCGACGGACTTAAGCCGCCGCCGGACGGCTTCGACGATTTCGAGAATCCTGGATGGCCGATCTTTCGCACACGCCAACCGGCCGAGCCGCCGACGCGGACACCGCCGACCGTTCCTATGTCGGGCTGGCGAAACAGATCTACGACCTGATCGCGGCTGGCGACGTCAGGCCTCGTGCCCGCCTGCCATCCGAGCGCACGCTAGCCGAGCGTTTCGGCGTAAGCCGCACGCAGGTGAGGGAGGCGATCATTGCGCTGGAAGTGCAGGGCGTGGTCGAGGTGCGTGTAGGGTCGGGCATCTATGTGGCCGAAGCACCCGAGGCGCGGTCCATCACGTTCGAACTGCCGCATGGGCCAGGCCCGATCGAGACGCTGCGCGCGCGGATGGTGATCGAAAGCGGAATCGCAGCGCTCGCCGCGACCGAACGCAAGGATTCGGACCTCGACCGGCTCTTCGCCGCGTTGCGCGCGATGCGCGAAAACATGGACGACAAGGCAGCGAACGAGGCCGCTGACCGCGAGTTCCATCTGGCGATTGCGCGGGCGACTGGAAACGAAGTGCTCCGGCTCGTGGTGACCGCGATGTGGGACAACGCTCGCGCGGATCCATTGTGGAAAAAGATTGAGGAGCACTTCCATACGCCTGCGCTGCGGGCGGCTTCACAGGAAGACCATCAGCACATCTTTTCGGCCATCATGGCGCGCGACGCGGCCGCTGCGCGCACGGCGATGCAGGCGCATCTCGCACGCGTGATCGGCGAATTCACGAAGGCCTGGCGTTAGCCCTACCGCCACCGCGCCGCATCTCGACTCTTCCGCGTGCCGCCTATCGTAGACAGCCAGTGGCCGGGAAACAACCGTCATAGACAGCTGGGACTTTCGATCGGATCTGCCGGTAACTGATCCTGCCCACGAGACATCAAGGCGCAGATGCTCGGTAGACTGTGCTCTTTGCGTACAACAGTCTGCACGAGGAGACCGCATGGACCGCATGGCGGCAATGGAAACGTTCGTAACCGTGGTGGACGCGGGTTCATTCTCTGCCGCCGCTCGCCGGCTAAAGTTGGGCCAGCCGGCGGTCTCGAAGGCTGTTGCTCAACTGGAAGAGCGTCTCGGCGCGCGGCTCCTGCTCCGTTCGACCAGAGGCCTGACGCCGACAGATGCGGGCCAACGATTCTACGAGCATGCCTGTCGCGCGATCGATGAGGCGGATCAGGCTGAGCAGGTGGTGCGCGAATCGTCGGACGGGCTCTCGGGGCGCTTGCGGATCGGTGCAGCCGTCACGTTCGCGCGGCTGCATGTTCTGCCCGCCCTCAAAACCTTCCTCGACCGGCATCCGAAACTGAGTGTCGATATCATCCTCGACGACCGCTCTATCGATCTGCTCGAACAGGGCGTTGACGTGGCGCTCCGCATGGGTACGCTCGACGACTCAACGATGACCGCCAGGCGCATCCTGCGGGGACGTCGACTGGTTGTCGGCACACCGCGCTACTTCGCGGAAGCTGGCATTCCGAAGACACCGGCCGAGCTGAGCCGGCATCAGGCGATCGTTTATTCGGTGCGGGGCGGTGGCGAGTCCTGGTCGTTCAGCCGCAACGATGGTACCCAGGTCGCGGTGGCCGTGTCGGGTCGCGTCAGCGTGAGCGCCGCCGAGGGCATGCGCACGGCGGTGCTGGGGCACATGGGCCTCGCCGTCGCGTCGGAATGGATGTTCTCCCCCGAACTCGCCGACGGCACGGTGCAGGCCGTTCTCACTGAATGGACGCTGCCGTCCATCGACGTCTGGGCAGTCTTCCCCTCAGGACGCATGGCGACGACGAAAGCGCGCGCCTTCGTCAGTTTCGTCGAGCATCTGTTCGGCGGCCAGGGCGGCGGTACGGAAGTCGACCCGGAACCCACGTTTGTCGATTGATATGCAGCCCTCCGGACACCGCAACATTGAAGTCTGCGAGTTGTCCGCTCATGCCTTCGCGACGGCTTTCTCGAGCACCGCAAATATGTCGCCCGGATCGGGACGGCGCGTGTAGTCCGGACTGATTTCCGAGTAAAGCGCCATACCGTCGCGCGCAATCACGTACCGCGCCGGCATAGGCAGAGTCCAGCTGGGGTCGTCGTTGAACGCCGAGAGGTCGTTTCTCAGGCGCCTGTACAGATCGACGAGGTAGCCAGGCAGCGAGAAGCGCAGGCCGAACGCGGCGCTGGTCTCGCCATTCACGTCGCTCAGCACCGGAAAGCTCAACCTGTTCTCCAGCACGGACTTGCGACTGCTCACCGCCGTCTGCGGCGAGATAGCGACCATGCTCGCCCCATAGCCGCGAATCTGCGGCAGCACCTCATTGATCGCCTGAAGTTCAATGTTGCAGTACGGACACCATACGCCGCGACAGAAGGTCACGACGAGCGGTCCCTGAGCGAGCAGATCGTCCGCTGAAACGTCGTTGTCGTTCTGGTCCTTCAGCGTGAACAACGGCGCGCGATCGCCAGCCTTGATGGCGCGGGCCGCCTGACCGCTCGCGATCAGTTCAGCAGTCGCGCGTTCCATGATCGGGTGGATTTCCGGCGCAGCGTGATAGGGCGGTTTGCCCGCTTTGAGGTCGGCTTTGAGAGCGTCAAGTCTGTCTTGCAGTGCCATCGCGAATCACCTTGAGTGATTGAAGCCGTCGGGGTCTTGAATCTCCATCGCAAACGCGTTTACGCGTTACTGCTCACGATGACCACAGGTTGAAGCTCCCAAACCATCAGCAGAACGCCTCCTCCGTCGATAACAGTTATTCCGGGCGGGCATATTCCGCGTAGACGCATCTGCGCCTTGAGGAGTGAAGCAACGGCGATGACTTGCATCTCGATGTGGTGCTCCGCGTCAGGAAGGCGCGCTGTGCTAGGAATAGGACCTATTCCTAGCCGATTACTACCGCGCATCCCGCCACGAGCGGACGATACGCCTCAACCGATGCGCGAAGGCATTGGCGCACATGCAGCAGTCCGCTAGTCCCTGCATAGGGGCATGTAAGCGGACCATTCAAAACTCACTATCTAGGTAATCATGACGCAAGCTCTTAAAGGCAAACTCGCTCTCGTGACCGGCTCTTCTCGTGGCATCGGCGCGGCCATCGCGACCCATCTCGCGCGGGACGGCGCATCCGTCATCGTCCACTACGCGTCGAGCCCGGAACGCGCAGATGCGGTGGTCAAGGCGATCCGCGCTGCAGGCGGGGAGGCCGAAGCGGTCGGCGCCAATCTGTCGAAGCCCGATGGGGTGACGGCGTTGATTGATTCGTTGAACGGAGTCTTTGGCGGCAAGTTCGACGGCCGGCTCGACATTCTTGTGAACAACGCGGGCACCGTCGAATACGGACCGTTCCTCGAGTCGTCGGACACCTCGTATGACACGCACTTCAATCTGAATGTGCGGGCGCCC
>JBEKNG010000076.1:0-12539 GCA_049523075.1 Paraburkholderia sp. | reverse complement strand
CGGTTGCGGTGCTGGAAGGAATGGGCATTGGCGCGTTACCGACGTTCACGGTGCGGTCCCTGCTGCGTTCGGGCTCGCTAAAACGCGTGCTGCCGGACTACCAGCTGCAAACGCTGAATGTTTTCGCGGTGTATGCGTCGCGCCAGTATCTCGACGCGAAGATAAAAACATGGATCGAATTCTTGCGCGACTGGACCGATGGCGCGCTAGACACCGATAGTCTGGCGATAGAAGGTACCTCGAACGGCTGAGGCGTGGTGCTCGTGAAACGCCGGCGAGGTATGCATCGCGCTATTGGTAATCAGGATACCGTATTGATCTATGAGAAATAATCAAAATAAATTCGGATTTGTTCGAGATCGACACAAGTGTTGTTCTAGGCCGGGCATTTACCCAAAGGGCTTACTTCCGCACAATCGCTATAACTACTGCCGACTGCGATTTACGGTCGGTTGAAGCGGTAACGATGTGAGGCTTGCCAACGGGCTGCCTCGACAGACGGCTCAAACGGACAACCGTGAAAGTGTTTTCTCAGGATATTGCGTTTCTGCCGCACTCATCGCTCCACATAATCGTACTAATTTTCAACAGAGACTTTTATGCCTGAAGATATCCTTCCCCTGATCCCGGCGCGCCGCCGTTTTATTAGCGTGGCAGCCGCGGCCGCTGTTGCGGGCTCGTTGAGCCGACTCGCTTTCGCGGACACGAGTCAATCCATTACTGAAATCACGCAGTCGAGCGGCGGTGACAAGACCGCTATTCGTACACTTCATGTACACGCGCCGGAAGCGCAACTCATCGACTTGAAGAGACGCATCAAGGCCACCCGGTGGCCCGAGCGGGAAACGGTGACTGACGCGTCGCAAGGCGTGCAGCTCGCAACCATGCAGAAACTCGCACGTTATTGGGCGACCGACTATGACTGGCGCAAAGTCGAAGCGCGGCTGAACGCGCTGCCGCAATTCGTCACCGAGATCGATGGCCTCGACATCCACTTCATCCACGTTCGCTCGAAAAATGCCAACGCATTGCCGATGATCGTCACGCACGGGTGGCCGGGCTCGATCATCGAGCAGTTGAAGATCATCGGTCCGCTGACCGATCCGGTGGCCCATGGCGGAAACGCATCGGACTCGTTCGACATCGTGATTCCGTCGTTGCCGGGCTACGGGTTTTCAGGCAAGCCGACCACGACCGGCTGGGATCCTCAGCGCGTCGCACGTGCCTGGGTCGCACTGATGAAGCGTCTTGGCTACACGCGATATGTCGCGCAAGGCGGCGATTGGGGCAATGCTGTCACGGAGCAGATGGCTCTGTTGGCGCCGCCCGAACTGATCGGCATTCACACCAATATGCCGGCTACCGTACCGGACGATATTGCCGAGGCACTCAAATTGGGCCAGCCAACGCCGGCAGGCCTCTCGCCCGACGAGAAGCACGCGTTCGATCAGCTCGACTATTTCTACAGGCACGGCCTTGGCTACGCACTGGAAATGGCGAACCGCCCGCAGACGCTATACGGGATTGAAGATTCGCCTGTTGGCCTCGCCGCGTGGATGCTCGACCACGACGCCGCCAGTCAGGCGATGATCGCCCGCGTGTTCGACGGTCAGCCCGAGGGTCTTTCGCGAGACGACGTGCTCGACAACGTCACGCTCTATTGGCTCACGAACACGGCAGTCTCTTCGGCTCGTCTGTATTGGGAAAACAAGCTCAACTTCTTTGCTCCCAAGCACGTCGCCATTCCCGTCGCTGTCAGCGTCTTTCCGGATGAAATCTACGCTGCCCCGCAGAGCTGGACGGAGAAAGCGTATCCCAAGCTGATTCACTATAACCGCCTCCCCAAAGGGGGACACTATGCGGCCTGGGAACAGCCGCAGGAGTTCACGGAAGAAGTTCGCGTGAGCTTCCGGCAGCTGCGTTAAGCGCAAGGATGCGGGCGACGCCATCGTGGGGCGCCCGCAGTCTGCAAGGTACATTGGCTTGGTTCGCAGAGCATGCCGCGTCAATGAAGGCCGTCCTGTCTGGCGTATGTCGATTCCCAGCCACCACCCAACACCTTGCATAGCGTGATCAGGTTGGCGGCCGCGTTGGCCTGACTTTGCTCAAGGTCGCTTTGAGAGTCGAGCAACTGTTTCTGCACGTTGAGCACGTTGAGGAAGTCGACTGCGCCTTCCTTATACCGTTGCTGCGCGATCGACAGCGCGTTCTGGTTCAGGCTCACGACTTTCTTCAGACGATCGCGCCGCCGCTGCTCAGCGTCGTAGACCACAAGCGCATCGTCCACCTCTCGCCAGGCATCCAGAACGGTACGTTGATAGAGAATCGCGGCTTCCTGCTGCTGTGCCTCGCGCAAGTGGAGTGTGCCCTTGAGACGTCCGCCTTCGAAGATGGGCAGCGTGATTGACGGTCCCACGACGTATTGGCCGGACGCCCAGTTGGCGAGATTCGACAGTTGCAGGCTCTGGAAACCGGCGCTGCCATTCAGCGAGATGCGTGGGTAGAAGTCAGCCTTTGCCATGCCGATCGCCGCCGTGGCCGCGTGCAGTTGAGCCTCTGCCTTGCGGATGTCGGGGCGGCGTTGCGCCAGTTCAGACGGAACCCCGATGGGCACCTGTTCAGGGAGTGCCGGAACATCGCGCGGCTCGGCGAGCAGCGGCTGTAATTCACCCGGTTCCTTCGCGAGGAGCAGGCCGATCGCATTGATCGTGGTATCACGACGCGATTCGAGCGTCGGGATCAGGGCCTCGATCGACTCAGCCTGTGCGGAAGCGTTGTCCACGTCCAGATTTGTAGTGACGCCCTCATGTACCCGCTTTTCCGTGAGCGTCGTTGCGTCCCGGGCGATTTGCAGGTTCTGTCTTGCGATCTGCAGCAGGATCTGGGTATCACGCAACTGAATGTAGTCTCGCGCAAGTTCGGCGCGCGCCGACAACAACACTGAGTTGCGGTCCTCGTATGAGGCATCGGACAAAGCGGTCGCGGCTTCGACACCGCGTCGGGCGCGACCCCAGATGTCGACTTCCCAGGAGGCATCAAAACCGAACTGATAGAGGTTATAAGCGGGTGAGCCCGAGGGAGGGGGTGGCAACGCGGCCGCGCCAAGCGGCGCGCTGCCCGACGCCGACTCCAGTGGACTTCCCGTCGGGCTGACGCCCAGCAGTCTCAGAATGCCGTTCGGGCTTGCGCGCTCGCGGTTATAGGATGCGGCGCCGTCGAGCGTCGGGTATTCTTCAGCACCAGCGATGCGTTGCTCCGCACGGCTTTGCCGCAGACGCGCTGATGCCGCCGCTACGTCGAGGTTCGTATCGGTCAGTTGTTGTTCCAGTGAGTCCAGCGTCGGGTCGTTAAACAGCGTCCACCATTGCGGACCGAAGTCGGCTTCGACTGGTTTGCTTGCTGCTTGCGCAGTCTGGGTGCGGTTAAACACGTCAGGCGTAGTCGACTGCGGAGGTTCGAAGTTTGGGCCGACCATGCAGCCCGTCATCGTGAAGCACGCCAACATATACAGCGCCAGTTCACGGAATTCGCTCGCATTCATGGCGTGTCTGCTTCTGCGATCCGCGTATCGTCACGCTTGTCGACTGCAACCTTCGCCTCGACCGACAGCCCCACGCTCAACACGGACGCAGCCTGTTGTCCCCGGTCGATGGTGATCTTGACCGGCACGCGTTGGACGATCTTGGTGAAGTTGCCCGTGGCGTTGTCGGGCGCGATGGGCGCGAAGCTCAGGCCTGTCGCCGGGGCAAGACTATTCACGTGCCCCCGGATCACGACGCCCGGGAAGGTGTCGACCTTGATCCGCACAGCCTGACCGGGGCGCATGTGGGTGAGCTGATTTTCCTGGAAGTTGGCGACGACATAGGCTTCCGAAAGCGGAACGATCGCGAGCAGCGGCTCGCCCACTGTGACGTATGCGCCGACCCGCACGGAGCGTCGTCCCACTTTGCCGTCCACGGGCGCGTGGATCTCCGTATAGGACAGATTGAGTTTTGCCTGCTCGAGTTCGGCCTCGGAGTGAGCCAATGCGCCTGCCGCCTTGGCGCGCTCAGTACGCAGAATGTCAAGGTTCTGCTCAGTCGTAACGAGTGCGGCCCGATCGTGGGCCTGCTGCGCGAGTTCCTCGGCGAGCGAGCTCGAAGCATGCTGTTGTTCCTGCGTGGTTCCCGCGCCAGATGCCGAGAGATTCTGGTAGCGTGTGGCGTTCTCTCGCGCAAACTCGATCGCTGCGTCATCTGACCGTAGCGTGGCCCGCGCCTGGTCGACCAGCGAGGGCTGCTGTGTGATCTCGGCGTCGAAGTTCGCAACCGATGCCTTGCCCGCCTCCACGTCGGCCTGTGCACTTGCCAGGGCGGCGCGGAAATCGCGGTCGTCGATACGTACCAGCAACTGCCCGGTTTTGACCTGCTGGTTGTCCTCGACGAGTACCTCCGAAAGCTGGCCGGGGATGCGAGGCGCGACCAGCGTGAAATCGGCCACGACGTAGGCGTCGTTGGTGGTCTCGCTGTGTGACTCGGCAAATAGCGCCACGCAAGCCCATACAACGAGGCCAACTATGACGACGCAGCCGACAAGACCCAACACTTTGAGTCGAGATGAGGAGGTGGTTGACATGGGTATCGTTGCTCAACGGGACGGGGGGGACGTGGTGCTCCACGGCGGATAGATCCGAACGGGCAAAAACGGAATGACGAGAAGAAGCGCGACGGCGATACCTGCCATCACGAGATACAGATCGGCCGACGTCAGTACCACCGCCTGCTCGTGAATCCGCTGCGCGAGTTCTCCAGGACCACGGCCTGATTCGATGTTTTGACCGCCGGCAAACGGATTGTTGCCCAGCCGCTCTACCAGCGGGTTGTTGCCCAACCGGTCCACCAGCATGCTCGAATGAAAATGCTCGCGCGCAGTCCCTACCCCTTGGAGAATCGCGGTTGCCACAGCAGCCGAAAATGTCTTTACCGTGTTGAACATGGCCGAAGCGAACGGCCCTTCGGTTGGCGGAAGGCCTGTCGTGACACCCATCAGGATTCCTATGATTACCATGGGTTGCGCGAGGATCTGTAACGACTGAAGCCAGTAAAAGTTCTCGCGAACCCACTCGGAGTCCATGTAACTGCCCATCAGGCACGTGGCGACCATCAGGCAAAGTCCGACGGCCATGACCCACCGGTGGTCGATCTGCCGGAGGTTCAGGAGGGCGGCGGTCAGAGGAAGCGATATCAGGAGGGGAAAGGCAACCAGCAAAAACAGTCGCGTGGTTTGCAGCGGCCTGTAATCGTGAATATGCGCGAGAAACTGGCTGGGTATGGCGGCGACACCAACCAGCAGCACAACCGCGCCTGCCAGTGTCAGGAGCCCGTGCGCGAAATTCCTGCGGCGAAGCAACCTGAGCCCGAAAAACGGCAACGGATGAAACCACTCGTTGATCAGGAATGCGACCAGAAACGGCGTCCCGACACCGAACATCGCGCAGATAAACGTGGAATTCAGCCAGTCCAGACGATCGGCCTGCAGAAGGCCAATGACGAGCATGACCACAGCGGGATACCCCAGTATGACGCCGCGCCAGTTAAATAAGCGGAACCGTTCGAGTTTGGTGGGATCAGTCGGCAGTCCCATGTAGATTGCCAGGCAGCTCAACAAGCCAAGCGGCACGATTTGCCAGAATGCCATTTGCCAGCCGACATATTCTGTCCACAACGCCGTGAGAGGCGTGCTGAGCGCAGGTCCAAAGGTCGCAGTCAGCGCGTAACCCGCGAGTCCATATAACTTGATTTTCGGCGGAAGATATCGAAGCGCGACGATGATCACCATCGGTGGCAGACATCCACCGGCTATCCCCTGCAGTACACGCAACACATAGAGGCTAAGCAGGTTCGGTGCGAGGGGACTGAGGAATCCAAAGAACATCACGGCCAGCACGGCGCCGATCGTAAATCGCTTCAACGTGAACGTGATTCCGAACCATGGAGCGAGCACCATCGTGGCGACGTTCGTCGCTTCGAAGAGAGCGGTCAACCAGGTCCCGTCGTCATTGCCAATCGAGAGTGCGCCGCGAATATCTTCCAACCCCACTTCGGTGACGTCTTCGTTCAATATCGCTGTTAGCGAGGCCAGCAACGTGCCGAGCAGGCCGATAGCAAGGCGAAGTGGCAGCTCGGGTTCTTTGGGCGCTTGCGGTGCGGGAGTCTCTGTCTCTTGCGCGGAAACCGGCTCCGGCGATTGTGGAAGCTTCGGTCCTTCCGTTCCGGTTGTCCCTGGCTTGGCGGGGTTCATAAGAGTCCGCGAGGCTACTAGTGTTTAATGGGGTAAGGGATACTGGAGGAAGCCTTCCTCGCAGGCGAAGTGCGTGCGAAGATTCCGGATGCACCGCGAAAGAACCCTGTGCAATGAACTTGTGGCGATTCCCACAGTCATTCGAACGAGTTCACTCACCTATCGCTGCTGCGCAATGCATTAAGGTCATTCTAGGAGACAGGTCCGCTTCTTGCAGCCAACAAAGTTTGCGTATCCGTCCATTCCATTCACAAATCGGGCGAGATGGGGGCACCACTACCGGGACGCCACGTTCACCTGGAAATGGTCCTTTTCCGTTTGCTCAACAGACGGCGTGCGCGGTTCGGCAAACAGAATGGGTAGTGCGTACAATCAATGTGCTCACGCACGGCGCCTATGACTCGATAGGTGTGGTGCTTTTTTCAAACCTTGTTAACTGGAGAAGTGACAGGTGAAATTCTCAGTGAAAAATGAAATCCGCTCAGACGATGTTCCAACGCTTGAGCATGCGATGAAGACCGTCGATGGCGACGCGATGGTGAACGTTGACGTTGACGCACAGACGGTGAGCGTCGATTCATGGCTGATGCCTGAAGAGTTTCTCGTCGCTTTCGAAGACGAGAACTATGACGTGCTCATTGTCGAAGGTTAGCCGGCACCGCGCTCCGGCCGCTTCACGCGTTCGGTGGAACAGGTCAACCTTCTACCGTGAGGACGTGGCCCAAATCGCATCGTAATTGGCCAGGCACGGCACCATCCAGGTGTTCTAGTTGCCGTGCCGACATCTATCCTTTAAGTCATCAATGCGGCTAATCAAGGATAGATTCATCATGCTGATGCAAAAACTTCAAAGCTCTTTCCTGTTCGGGGGAAACGCCCCCTATGTGGAGGAGCAATACGAGCTTTACCTGGCTGACCCGGCGTCGGTCGAGGACGAATGGCGCGCCTACTTTGACGCGTTGCGCGAAACGCCCGCCATCGACGGGAGCGACCGTGATGACGAACCGCACGCGCCTGTCGTGTCGAACTTCGTCGATCTGGCCAAACGCCCGCGTGCGACCGTGATAACGCGCGATGATGGTCTTGCGATCGCCAGAAAACAGGTGTCGGTACAGTCGCTGATTGCTGCGTTCCGCATGGTCGGCACGCGCACAGCAAATCTGGACCCGCTGATGTGGGCTCCGCCGCGGGCACTGGTTGAACTCACGCCGGCGTTCTATGGCTTGAGCGCTGCCGACCTGTCTACTCGATTCAGCACGGCCGACACGTTTCTCTTTGATGACGACGAAGATGCAACGCTGCGCGACATCGTCGCGGCGCTCGAACAAACCTATTCCGGCACACTGGGCGTCGAGTTCATGCATCTGACCGATGCGAACCAGCGGCGCTGGTGGCAGATGAGGCTTGAGTCCACGCGTGCGAAGCCTTCGTTTTCAGTCACGGAGAAAAAGCGGATTCTCGAACGTCTGACGGCCGCCGAAGGGCTGGAGAAGTATCTTCACACCCGCTATGTCGGGCAAAAGCGTTTCTCGCTGGAGGGCGGGGAGTCATTGATCGTGCTGCTGGACGAACTCGTCCGCTATGGCGCATCGAAGAAGATCCGCACAGTGGTAATGGGCATGGCGCACCGCGGTCGTTTGAACGTGCTGGTGAACATTGCCGGCAAGCCGGCGCGCGCGCTCTTCGATGAGTTCGACGGCAAGGCAGGGGATCCTCTTCCGGAAGGCGACGTCAAGTACCACACGGGCTTTAGCAGTGTCACAGAGACGAGCGACGGGGCAGTTGATGTCGTACTTGCCTTCAATCCCTCGCATCTGGAAATCGTCAATCCGGTGGTGCAGGGCATGGCACGCGCCAAAGGGGACGCCTCGGACGCAGGAGACGGGAGTGACGTGCTGCCCGTCGAAATTCATGGCGACTCGGCGATGTCCGGGCAAGGCGTCGTGATGGAGACGTTGAGCCTTTCGTATACCCGTGGGCACGGTACGGGCGGGACGGTCCACGTGCTCGTCAACAATCAGGTCGGATTCACGACTTCGGATCCACGCGATACGCGCTCGTCGTTCTATACCACGGACATCGCAAAGATGATCGAGGCACCCGTTCTGCACGTCAACGGCGACGACCCTGAAGCAGTCGTCATGGCGGTACGGCTTGCGCTCGACTATCGCACGGCCTTCAGGCGCAGCGTGGTGATCGATCTGGTTTGCTTTCGCAAATACGGGCACCAGGAACAGGACACGCCGGGTATCACGCAGCCTCTCATGTACCGCGCGATCGCCAACCATCCGGGCACGCGGACTGTTTATGCTCAACAGTTGATCAAGGAAGGCGTGGTGACGTCTGGACAGGTCGAAGAGTCTGTCGCCGCAGCCCGCGACGGTTTCGAGCGTGCACACAGCAGCGGCGCGCCAGCGGCGGCGGTTCAGTCACAGCAAATCGCACCATGGCCGCTGTTTCTAGACAACTATGCCGGCCCCGTCACCTATGGTCCGCCATTGCCCGCGCAGGTGCGAGCCCTGGCGCAGCAGATAACGACCGTGCCGCACGGTTATGAACTCCATCCGCTGGTCGGCAAGATGATGGCTGCACGCCGCGAGATGGCGGCTGGAAAGAAGCCGCTCGACTGGGGAATGGGCGAGCACCTGGCATTCGCCTCGTTGCTGGAGGCAGGGGTCGATGTCCGGTTGAGCGGGCAGGACAGCGGGCGGGGAACGTTCAGTCACAGGCACGCCGTTTTGCACAATCAAAAGCGGACCAGCCGGTCGGACGGCGTGTACATCCCGCTCGATCACGTGAATGACGTTGGCCTGGGGCGAGGCCGGTTTACCGTGACCAACTCCGTTTTGTCGGAGGCGGCGGTACTGGGCTTCGAATACGGCTACTCGACAGTGAATCGCAACGCGCTCGTTATCTGGGAGGCCCAGTACGGGGACTTCGCGAACGGCGCGCAGGTTGTGATCGACCAGTTCATCGCAGCCGGTGCCGCAAAGTGGGGGCAGTTGAGCGGCTTGACCCTGTTCCTGCCACACGGGCAGGATGGGCAAGGACCGGAACACGCGTCGGCGAGGCTCGAACGATACCTGCAACTGTGCGCGCAGGAAAACATGCGGGTCGTCCAACCTACAATGCCTGCGCAACTGTTCCATCTGCTGAGGATGCAAGCTACCGTCTTCGATCGCCGGCCGCTCGTCGTGATGACGCCCAAGTCGCTGTTGCGTCATCCGGAAGCGGTAAACGCGCTCGACGACCTGGCCACCGGCGCGTTCCGTGAGATCCTGGGCGACACGCTGGTCGAGCCGTCGCGCGCGTCCAGCGTTGAGCGCGTCATCGTATCTTCGGGGAAGGTGTACTACGAACTGCTCGAACATCGCCGCACATCTGGAGTTGCCGACACACCGCTCATCCGCATGGAACAGTTGTATCCGTTTCCATCAGAGCAACTGGCGGCGGAATTTGCGCGCTATTCGAACCTGAAGACGGTGGTCTGGGCTCAGGAGGAAGCGCGCAACCAGGGCGCATGGAGCTTTGTCGAACCCCAGTTGCGTGAGATGCTGCCTGCGGGCGCGCAACTGAAATATGCCGGGCCGACCGCGTCCGCGTCAACTGCGCCCGGGTACCACGCGGCACACATGGCGAGGCAGGCGGCACTGATTTCAAGTGCGTTCGCGCAGTAACGGCGCATACGTCAAGTCATGATGCCGTTTGCAGCATCTCAGCATCTGCGCCGCTCGGATACGAATAACCCGCCCGAGCGGCGATCCTTTGTACGTTGTCAGAGCGCGGCGCAGTGGCATTGCAATGGCCCAGATGCAGCCTATCCTGGCCAATATAGAGCCTTCTTCGGCGTCCGCACAGCTTCAATCGTTGTCAGAATAGACACAAGCATTTCTCACGATTCTTCCAGGCGCACATCAAAAGGGTGCTAGAGGGGCTGTGCTTTGAACGGAGAACCCGTCAGAGCAATCGTCCACAAGATGGTATGGAACATACGCTGTTCTCGAGTTGGAAGGGAAATCGTCCTTTGATTTTGGCCGCTGATAGTCAGCGCCCGTTTCCATGCGAGCCAGCCATGACCCGAAAGCCGAACACCGCTTTACAAGTCCTCCCGAAACCAATGCTTGCCGGTGAATCGATGTCGGGTGCCGACATCATCTTGCGTGTACTCAGCGAGCAGGGCGTCGATACCGTATTCGGTTATAGCGGCGGCGCGATCTTGCCGACGTACGACGCTGTGTTTCGTTTCAACGAAATGTACAAGGACACTCCCGAGCGCCAGATCAAGCTCGTGGTCCCCGCCAATGAACAGACCGCAGGCTTCATGGCTGCCGGTTACGCACGCGCGAGCGGAAAAGTTGGCGTATTCATGGTGACGTCAGGTCCCGGGGCGACCAACGCGGTGACGCCGATCGCCGACTGTAACGGCGATTCGGTCCCGGTCGTGCTCATTAGCGGACAGGTGCCGCGTGCCGCGATCGGCAGCGATGCTTTCCAGGAAGCGCCGGTATTCAACATCATGTCGGCGTGCGCCAAGCAGGTGTTTCTGGTTACCGATCCGGAGAAGCTGGAACAGACCTTGCGTAGCGCATTCGAAGTTGCTCGCACGGGCCGTCCTGGCCCGGTTGTCGTGGATGTGCCGAAAGATATCCAGAACTGGATCGGCACCTACCGTGGGCAAGGTACCCTGGAGTTTCGCGGTTACTCCGACCGTCTTCGCAAGGTGGCCATAGGCGCGCTTCTCGAAGAGGACAAGCGCAGCGAATTCTTCGATCTGCTGGCGCAAAGCAAGCGGCCGTTGCTGTATGTCGGCGGCGGCATCATTACGGCCGGCGCGACGGCGGAGCTGCGTCAGTTTGCAGAGCGCTACCGGATCCCCGTGGTGAACACGTTGATGGGTCTCGGCACAATCTCCGTAAAGCACGAATTGGGACTCGGCATGTTGGGCATGCACGGTGCGGCCTGTGCGAACTATGCGGTGGAAGATTGCGACTTCCTGATCGCGGTGGGTGCCCGCTTCGATGACCGTGTCGCCGGGGGCCGCCCTCACGCATTTGCACCGGGAGCGCTGCATGTCGCGCACATTGACATTGATGAGGCGGAGATCAACAAGGTTAAGCAGGCGGACTGGACGCACGTGGGCGACGCAAAGGAGACCTTGCTGTCGCTCATGAAGCACGACTCAGCCGTGCAGGCTCCTTCGGACTGGCTCGACCATATCAAGGAACTGAAGCGGGTCTACGGTATGAACTATGACCGGAACAGTCCGCTGATTCAGCCACAGCGCGTGGTCGAAAAGCTCAGTGAAATTACCGGCGGCCGAGCCATCGTGACCACAGGCGTCGGCCAGCATCAGATGTGGGCCGCGCAATTTTTCGACTTCGTCGAGCCGCGCAGCTTTCTGACCTCGGGCAGTATGGGGACGATGGGCTTCGGGCTGCCTGCAGCGATCGGCGCCCAGATAGCGCGACCGGATGCGCTGGTGATCGACATCGATGGTGACGGCAGCATCCGCATGAACATCGGCGACCTGGAGACGGCAACCACCTATGGCGTGCCCGTCAAGGTACTGCTGCTGAACAATGTTGGTGACGGGATGATCCGGCAGTGGCAGCGTCTCTTTTACGAGGGGCGTTTGATGGTGAGCGACAAGTCGCTTCATCGCAAGGATTTTGTCATGGCGGCACAGGCCGACGGGTTTGAGTTTGCCCAGCGTGTCGACACGCTGAGCGAACTCGAGGACAAACTGAGGGCCTTCGTGGAATTTGACGGACCGGCTTTCCTTGAAGTCATGATCGACTACGACGCCGATGTGTTTCCTATGGTGGGGCCGGGGAAAAGCTACTCGGGCATGATCACCGGGCCGTTTATCCCGTCCCGCTCTGAGCGGGAAGCGGGAAGTAAGGGAGCAGGGCGCCAGGCGGCTGCGGATATGTTCTAAGCCGGCAAAAGAACTGAGTGGCGGCGCGCTTTAAGGCTGCGGCGGTTTGACGTCGAACGCAATCCGTCCTGCAGCCGCGCGGCGTCCGCTCAATTGGCCATCGCCACCTTCGTCGCAACCGGCTTTGCAGTCTTCGCCTGCGGGATCTTCGCCTGTGCAGTCTTCACCGGTGCTTCCATTTCGTTCTGCTCGATGATCTTCGCGATCTCCGCATCGGCCTGTTCGCCGTACTGCGCAAACACATCGGTGTGATAGGTCGTGTTCACAGCCGCGCCGAGCTGCGTGCCGGAATCGTCGTGCGTGTCGGCGTCGACCTGCATCG
>JBEKNG010000075.1:0-12567 GCA_049523075.1 Paraburkholderia sp. | reverse complement strand
ACGGCTTCGCGTTCTGCGGCTTCCTGTGATGCTGCCGTGCGGGTTACGGCTTCACGTTCCGCCGCCTCATGTGTTGCTGCTTCATGTTCCGCCGCTTCACGTTCTGCTGCCTCACGTGCTGCCGCTTCGGGTGATAGTGCGGCGACTGCCGCCACGTCATCCGCGTCTTCCTCATCGGCCATAGCGCGCCCACGCGCATCGATGTCCTCATGTGGCGCTGCGTCAACTCGCGACAGAGCGGCCTCAGACGACCCATAGTCCCCGGCCGTACGTGCCGATGCAGCCGTATCCACCGGCGTCGCTTGACCTTTGCGCCGGCGAAGTCCGAACGCGGCCAGCAAAGCCACCAAGGCCGCCCCAATTGCCGCGTCGAAGCCCAGGTTCACCGGCGAAAAGTCGAAATTACCAGCGGTCGCATGCGAACTCGCCGCACCTCCATTGCCCGGCACGCCGGAGTCTGAGGCCGTCCCGGCGGCCGCGCTTGCCTGACTGCCTGCCGTCGTAACACCACTCACTTGCGAGGACTGCGCGGCTTTGCCGCCAATGCCGTGCTTCTGCAATTCCATCAATACCCGGCTTTTGAGCGCGAGCAACTGCTGCAGGCTGGAAACCTGGATCGGAGCCTGCGCCACCGGCACAGGCGCGGACGGCAGCGCACCCGATGCACCCGCCTCCGGCGCACTAGCCGAAGGCTGAATGGTCCCCGTCCAGACGTGCACGCCGCTTGCTTGCGCTGGAGGCAGCGCGGCAGCGGGCATCGTCGACGAACCGCCGACAACCGCAGACGCAGACGCGGCCGCTGGGACGGCATTCTCGGCAACCGTAGCAGGCGCACTGCCCGCCAGCGGTGCGCTTGCCGCAGCGACCGTTGCCGAACTCGCCTGAAGCGGCGCGCTCGCGGGCGTGGTCACGGCCGGAGCGGCGTGCGTAGCGGCACTTGCGCCATTCGCCTGAACCGCCGCAGGCTGCGCCACACTGCTAGCCGCCGTCGCCGTGGCAGTCGAAGTCTCTGCTGCACCCGACGCCGACACCGCACCCGATGCCGCCACCGCCGCGCCCGTCGCATCCAGCACCGGAATCGTCAACACCGCCCCCAGCCGCAAACGGCTCGGATCGTGCGCCATAAACGCGTTCGGGTTGGCATCGAACAAGGCCTTCGAAGCACGCGCCAGGGTCGCACGATCGTGCGACTGCGTGGCCGCAATGGCCACGTCATTGAGCGATTGCCCCGGATGAATCGTATATTGGCTGCCGGCCTCGAGCGGCGCCGACGCGGCGGTCGCTGCGCTCGCCGCGTCCGCAGTCGCGGCCTGGGCGCTGGATATGCCGGTCAAGGTCCATGAAAGCGCCGCCGCGGCTGCGATCTGACACACACGGCTGCGTGACATAGCATGAAGGGAAGAGACTCGTACGGTCATCGGGACGACAGGCGCGTCAGCGCTCAGCCCTTGTTTGCGGTTGGATTGGGACAAAATTTTCGGAGCACACAATGAAAAAAGCGCCGCGCAAGCGCGACGCTTTTTGAGTTTTTACGCGTCGTAGGCGCGTAGTTTACTTTACTTGTCGAGCAGAATGCGCAGCATCCGACGAAGCGGTTCCGCAGCACCCCACAGCAACTGGTCGCCCACCGTGAAAGCCGACAGATATTCGCCGCCCATCGCGAGCTTGCGCAAGCGTCCAACCGGCACCGTCAGCGTGCCCGTCACCACCGCCGGCGACAGATCACGAATCGACGCCTCACGCTCGTTTGGCACAACCTTGACCCAGTCGTTGCCCGACGCGAGGATGCTGTTCACTTCGTCTAGCGGCACGTCCTTCTTCAGCTTGATCGTCAGCGCCTGCGAGTGGCAGCGCATGGCGCCGATACGCACGCACAAGCCATCTACCGGAATCGAACCCGGCGTGCCCATAGCCGGCTTGCCGAGGATCTTGTTGGTTTCCGCGCCGCCCTTCCACTCTTCTTTCGACATCCCGTTGCCGAGGTCCTTGTCGATCCACGGAATCAGCGAGCCGGCGAGCGGTACGCCGAAGTGTTCGGTCGGCATACGGTCGCTGTTCATCGCGGCCAGCACGCGGCGGTCGATGTCCAGAATGGCCGACGACGGATCCGCCAGGTCTTCCTTGGCCGAACCGTACAACGTGCCCATCTGCTGCAGCAGTTCGCGCATGTTTTGCGCGCCCGCGCCCGATGCGGCCTGGTACGTCATGGCCGTCATCCAGTCGATGAGGTTTTCGCGGAACAGGCCGCCCAGCGCCATCAGCATCAGGCTGACCGTGCAGTTGCCGCCGATAAAATTCTTCTGACCCTTCACCAGCGCGTTCTTGATCACGTCGAGGTTGACCGGATCGAGAATGATGACCGCGTCGTCCTTCATGCGCAGCGACGAAGCCGCGTCGATCCAGTAACCGTTCCAACCCGCTGCGCGCAGCTTCGGGAACACGTCATTGGTGTAGTCGCCACCCTGGCAGGAAATGATGGCGTCGCACGTCTTCAGGTCGTCGATGCTCGAAGCATCTTTGAGCTTGGTCTCGTTTTTAGCGAACGACGGCGCGTTGCCGCCCGCGTTGCTGGTGCTGAAAAACACCGGTTCGATCAGGTCGAAATCGCCTTCCAGCTGCATACGTTGCATCAGGACGCTGCCGACCATGCCGCGCCAACCTACGAGACCTACGTTCATGACACTTACCCTTCGAGTGGAGGCTTCCCCGCATCTTTGCCCGCAGTGACCGCGCGGGGAAGATGGGCGGGCACGACGGACGATCAGCGAATCGTGATCGTTTTCGGGGTAATCGTTTTGACGAGCGTTTTGATGGCAATGGCGAGCTCAACCACACGGGCCATTTTGCCGTGGTGGTTCGAAATCGAGGTGATTTGGGGAGTCGTCGCCATCGCAACAGTCTACACGAAAACCGGATTTGGACGGTCTGATTGACCGCCATTACACGCGAATGTGCCGGATTGCGGCCCATTCGCGCTTGACTGCCTGTTTAACTAACTGACTACGCGCCGCGAAACTTCGCGGCGCTTTGACAACAGAACCGTAACAACCTTAAAGCGCGGCGACGACAGCATCGCCCATCGCCACGGTGCCGACCTGCTTGCATCCCGGCGTCAGGATATCGCCAGTACGGAAGCCTTGCTCCAGCACTTTCTTGACTGCTGCTTCGATGCGATCAGCCTGCTCGGCCTTGTTCAGCGAGTAACGCAGCATCATCGCGGCGGACAGGATAGTGGCCAGCGGATTGGCCACGCCCTTGCCGGCGATATCCGGCGCCGAGCCGTGCGACGGCTCGTACAGCCCCTTGTTGTTCTTGTCGAGCGAAGCCGACGGCAGCATACCGATCGAGCCCGTCAGCATGGCGGCTTCATCGGAGAGGATGTCGCCGAACATGTTGCCGGTGACGATCACGTCGAACGACTTCGGCGCCTTCACCAGTTGCATCGCCGCATTGTCGACGTACATGTGCGACAGCTCGACGTCCGCGTATTCCTTCGAGACATCGATCATGATGTCCTTCCACAACTGCGACGTTTCGAGCACATTGGCCTTGTCGACCGAAGTCAGCTTCCTGGCGCGCTTTTGTGCCGCCTGGAATGCGACGTGCGCGATGCGGCGCACTTCCGGCTCCGAATAACGCATCGTGTCGAAGCCTTCCTTCGCGCCTGCGAACGGGCCATCCGGCGCTTCACGCAGACCGCGCGGCGAGCCGAAGTAAATGTCGCCGTTCAGTTCGCGCACGATCAGGATGTCGAGGCCCGAAACGATCTCTTCCTTCAGCGACGACGCACCCGTCAGTTGCGGATAGCAGATCGCCGGACGGAAGTTCGCGAACAGTTGCAAGTGCTTGCGCAGACCGAGAATGGCCTGCTCCGGACGCAGCGCACGTTCGAGCTTGTCGTACTTCCAGTCGCCTACGGCGCCGAACAGGATCGCATCGGCTTCCTTCGCAAGGGCGAGCGTCGAATCGGGCAGCGGGTGGCCCTTCGCTTCGTAACCCGCGCCACCGACTGGCGCCTCTTCGAGCTCAAACTTTTCGCCGAGCACATTCAGAACCTTGACGGCTTCCTTGATGATTTCCGGACCGATGCCGTCGCCGGGCAACACTGCAATCTTCATGCGAATTTCCTTGATTGTTTTCTCTTGGAGCTGAGCTGAACTGAGCGCGCAAACTCAACAACGCGGCGAACGACGCGTATTTAACCGACGATGCGGTGACCGAGCCACGGCTGCTTCGTCAGACGCTCTGCTTCGAACTGACGAATCTTGTCAGCGTGACGCAGCGTGAGGCCGATGTCGTCGAAACCGTTCAGCAGACAGTACTTGCGGAAGCCCGCGACTTCGAACGGATATTCCGTGCCGTCGCCCACGCGCACAACTTGGGCTTCGAGGTCGATAGTCAGTTCGAAGCCGTTGAATGCATAGGTCTCGTTGAACAGATGATCGACCTGTTGCTCGGTCAGCACGATCGGCAGCAGGCCGTTCTTGAAGCAGTTGTTGTAGAAGATGTCCGCGAAGCTTGGCGCGATGATCGCGCGGAAGCCGTATTGCTGCAGCGCCCACGGTGCGTGCTCACGCGAGCTGCCGCAGCCGAAGTTCTTGCGCGCCAGCAGGACCGACGCGCCTTTATAACGCGGCTGATTCAGCACGAAATCCGGATTCAGCGGACGCGTCGAGTTGTCTTGGCCCGGCTCGCCGTGATCCAGGTAACGCCATTCGTCGAAGGCGTTCGGGCCGAATCCGGTGCGCTTGATCGACTTCAGAAACTGCTTCGGAATGATCGCGTCCGTGTCGACGTTCTCGCGATCGAGCGGCGCCACAACGCCGGTATGTACGATGAATTTATCCATGGCCCATCACCAACCAGAGTAGAGACCGGCGGCTGCGACGCAATGCGCGCCGCCGGTGGATTCGAAAGTAGCGCCGGCTTAGCCGAGCTTGCGAATATCGACGAAGTGACCTTCGATGGCTGCAGCCGCCGCCATCGCGGGACTCACGAGGTGAGTACGCCCGCCCGCGCCCTGACGGCCTTCGAAGTTGCGGTTCGAGGTCGACGCGCAACGCTCGCCCGGATCCAGCCGGTCGGCGTTCATGGCGAGGCACATCGAGCAGCCCGGTTCGCGCCACTCAAAACCTGCGTCGGTGAACACCTTGTCCAGGCCTTCACGCTCGGCTTGCGCCTTCACCAGACCCGAGCCCGGCACGACCATTGCGAGACGGATGCTTGGCGCCACGCGGCGGCCCAGCTTGCGCACGACGTAGGCCGCGGCGCGCAGATCTTCGATACGCGCGTTGGTGCACGAACCGATGAAAACCTTGTCGGGCTTGATCGATTCGATCGGCAGGTTCGGCTCGAGCGCCATGTACTTGAGCGCCCGTTCCATGGCCTCGCGCTTGCCCGGATCTTTCTCGCGTTCCGGATCCGGCACGCGGCCGTCGATTGCGGTCACCATTTCCGGCGACGTACCCCATGTGACTTGCGGCACGATTTCCGCAGCAATCAGTTCGACGACGCGATCGAACTTCGCGCCGTCGTCCGACTTGAACTGCTTCCAGTATTCGACCGCGTGATCCCACTCGACACCTTCCGGCGAAAACGGCCGGCCCTTCAGGTATTCGACGGTGGTATCGTCCACGGCGACCATGCCGGCGCGTGCGCCCGCTTCGATCGCCATGTTGCAGACGGTCATGCGGCCTTCCATTGTCAGCGCACGGATCGTCGAACCGCCGAATTCGATGGCATAGCCCGTGCCGCCCGCCGTGCCGATCTTGCCGATGATGGCGAGCACGATGTCTTTCGCGGTACAGCCGCGCGGCAGCTGGCCTTCGACCTTCACCAGCATGTTCTTGCTCTTCTTCTGCAAGAGCGTTTGCGTGGCCAGCACGTGCTCCACTTCCGACGTGCCGATGCCGTGCGCGAGCGCACCGAACGCGCCGTGCGTCGACGTGTGCGAGTCGCCGCAGACAATCGTCATGCCCGGCAGCGTGGCGCCCTGCTCCGGCCCGATGATGTGCACGATGCCTTGACGCAGGTCGTTCATCTTGAACTGCGTGATGCCGTACGAGTCGCAGTTCGAATCGAGCGTGTCGACTTGCAGCTTCGACACCGGATCAGCGATGCCATGGCTACGGTCCGTAGTGGGCACGTTGTGGTCGGAGACGGCCAGATTCGCGCTGATGCGCCACACCGGACGCTCAGCCAGCTTCAGGCCTTCGAAGGCCTGTGGGCTGGTGACTTCGTGCAGCAGGTGACGGTCGATATAGAGAATCGTCGTACCGTCTTCTTCCGTGTGGATCACGTGCGTGTTCCACAATTTGTCGTAGAGAGTCTGTGCCATGGTATGCGGGGGTAGTGATGACTGCGGGCAAGCTGTGTGCGATTGATTATGCCACGCTGATCCGCGCTTTGGCCCATTAACTCAGGGAAAAACCGATAAAAAACAGGGAGTTGGGTGGTAGTGGCGATACCTGTATCGGTGGCACCCGGCAAGCGGCGCCGGGTAACGGATAGCGGGCAATGGCACGTTAATCGCTATTCAAGGGCGCGTATGGCGCATTGAATTAGCGGGGCAAATCAAAGCCGAATTGCGCACGGCCTAATGCGCTGGGATCGCCCTCTTGCGCGCGTCCCACGAAGTCAGTTTCGAAGTGATCTGCAGGGAAATCCGGCGGCCTCTCGCCGCGCAAGAAGCTGGGCAGTTGCCATTTTGGTTACGCTTCGTTCTTCGCACACCACGGCGCGGACGCAATGTACATCACGTTGCTTCTCCTGCACTCCGGGACGGAAAGCGGCGTCGAACGGGTCGCAAGCTCAGTTCGCGATCGCGGTGTAGTTCAGCGGCGCCTGGGCGCGGCGGATGGCCGATTGCTGTCCGGAGTTTGCGGTGTTGCGGAAGTTGTTGCGGCGTGGTGCGGCAGGACTGCACTTTGGTGGGAATTCAACCGCGTTAGTGCGTGCAAAGGTCCAAGGGCTTCTTGATGCGGAGCCCCCCCCAAAAAAACGCCCCAACGTTCAACCCGTTGGGGCGCTTCTTTAACCACCGCGCGGCATCACGCGCAGCTCACAGCGGCTTAAACGCCGCGACGCGCTGCGCGAAACGGGCAACCGGCTACCACTTACCGTGCCGAAATCGGCTTCGCGTCACGCGGCGTATCGCCGACGAACAGCTGACGCGGACGGCCAATCTTTTGCTCCGGATCCGCAATCATTTCGTTCCACTGCGCAATCCAGCCGACCGTACGTGCCATCGCGAAGATACACGTGAACATCGAGGTCGGGATGCCCAGCGCGCGCTGCACGATACCCGAGTAGAAGTCGACGTTCGGGTACAGCTTGCGCGACACGAAGTATTCGTCTTCCAGTGCGATCTTTTCCAGCGCCATGGCGAGCTTGAACAGCGGGTCGTCATGCAGGCCCAGCTCTTCCAGCACTTCGTGGCAGGTTTCGCGCATCAGCTTCGCACGCGGGTCGTAGTTCTTGTACACGCGATGACCGAAGCCCATCAGCTTCACGCCCGAGTTCTTGTCCTTCACCTGCTTGATGAACTCAGGAATGTTGTCGACCGAGCCGATCTCTTCCAGCATGTTCAGTGCGGCTTCGTTCGCGCCCCCGTGTGCCGGGCCCCACAGGCAAGCAATACCGGCTGCGATACACGCAAACGGATTCGCGCCCGACGAACCGGCCAGACGCACCGTCGAGGTCGACGCGTTCTGTTCGTGGTCCGCGTGCAGGATCAGGATACGGTCGAGGGCGCGCACCAGCACGTCGTTGACCTTGTACTCTTCGCACGGGTTCGAGAACATCATGTGCATGAAGTTCGCGCTGTACGACAGTTCGTTCTTCGGATACACGAACGGCTGGCCGATGCTGTACTTGTACGCCATCGCCACCAGCGTCGGCAGCTTCGCGATCATGCGGATCGCCGACACGTCACGGTGCTGCGGATTGTTGATGTCGAGCGAGTCGTGATAGAACGCCGACAGTGCGCCGACTGCCGCCACCAGAATCGCCATCGGGTGCGCGTCGCGGCGGAAGCCGCGGAAGAAGAAGTGCATCTGCTCATGCACCATCGTGTGCTTCGTGACGGTCTCGACAAACTCTTCCTTCTGCGCTGCGTTCGGCAGTTCGCCTTTCAGCAGCAAGAAGCAGGTTTCGAGGAAGTCCGCGGTTTGTGCGAGCTCGTCGATCGGGTAGCCGCGGTACAGCAACTCGCCCTTGTCGCCGTCGATGTAGGTGATGGCCGAGTTACACGCCGCCGTCGACATAAAGCCTGGGTCGTACGTGAACTTGCCGGTCTGGCCGTACAGTTTGCGGATGTCGATCACGTCCGGGCCCATCGTGCCCTTGTAGATCGGCATTTCAACGCTCGGCGAGTTGTCGCTGAACGATAGCGTGGCTTTAACATCTGACGGGGTCATGGCACATCCTCAATCGAAGTTTGGAAACGGGGTTTCGATAATTGCACGCGTGGAACAACGGACTGGCTTCTCTCAAGCAGTACGCAGCAGCTCCAGCACCCGGATGACTTCCCGGTCTGCAAGGTCGCCTTCCGGTTCCTTGCGCGCGAGTAGCAAGTCCATCAGGTCGTTATCGCTCAGCTCGAGCAGGCGCGTGAGTGCGCCCACATCGGCGTCGCTGAGGTCATGCTCGTATTTGCCGAAAAAACGCTCGAAAATCAGATCGTTTTCCAGCAGGCCGCGCCGGGCGCGCCAGCGAAGGCGCGCCCGGCGAAGCGGGTCGGACTGATGCGATTGTTCCATGTCAGTACGCGCCGGGCCGCCCCAAACGTACTGACCGCCCCCTTGGGGGGCAGCGAACGGTAGGGAGCGTGGGGGTTGTTTCATTAGACAGCACGGCGAACCATCAATTCCTTGATCTTGCCAATCGCCTTCGTCGGGTTGAGGCCCTTCGGGCACACATCGACGCAGTTCATGATCGTATGGCAACGGAACAGACGGTACGGGTCTTCCAGATTGTCGAGACGTTCGCTCGTCGCCTCGTCGCGGCTATCCGCGATAAAGCGATAGGCTTGCAGCAGGCCTGCCGGACCGACGAACTTGTCCGGGTTCCACCAGAAACTCGGGCACGATGTTGAGCAGCTTGCGCACAGAATGCACTCGTACAGGCCATCCAGCTCTTCGCGTTCTTCCGGCGACTGCAGACGTTCCTTTTCCGGCGGCGGCGTATCGTTGATCAGGTACGGCTTGATCGAGTTGTACTGGTTGAAGAAGTGCGTCATGTCGACGATCAGGTCGCGCACCACAGGCAGGCCCGGCAGGGGACGCAGCACGATCTTCTGCGGCAGGTCGTTCATGTTGGTCAGGCACGCCAGACCGTTCTTGCCGTTGATGTTCATTGCGTCCGAACCGCACACGCCTTCACGGCACGAGCGACGGAACGACAGCGTTTCATCGAGCGCTTTCAGCTTGAGCAGCGCGTCGAGTAGCATGCGTTCGTGCGAGTCGATTTCGATCTCGTACGACTGCATGCGCGGTGCTGCGTCCTTGTCCGGATCGTAGCGGTAGACTTCAAATGTACGCTTGGCCATTTCTGAATTCCTTTGACTTGTGCCTTAGAAGGTACGCGCTTTCGGCGGCACCGATTCGACGGTCAGCGGTTGCATGTGAACCGGCTTGTAGTCGAGGCGATCACCTTCGCTGAACCACAGCGTATGGCGCAGCCAGTTTTCGTCGTCGCGATGTTCGAAGTCGTCTTGTGCGTGCGCACCACGGCTTTCCTTACGCGCTTCTGCCGACACCATCGTGGCGCGTGCCACTTCGATCAGATTCGCCAGTTCCAGCGCTTCGACGCGTGCCGTGTTGAAGACCTTCGACTTGTCCTTCAGGTGGATGTTTTCGACGCGCTCGGACACTTCGCGGATGCGCTCCACGCCCTTGGCCAGCAACTCCGATGTACGGAACACGCCGGCGTGTGCCTGCATCGTGGCGCGGATGTCGTTCGCGACGTTCTGCGTGTATTCGCCGGACGAGGACTTGTCCAGCTTGTCCAGACGCGACAGCGCGAAGTCAGCCGCATCGGCCGGCAGCGGCTTGTGCTCCTTGATTTCCTTCACGTGCTTGACGATGTGGTTGCCAGCCGCGCGGCCGAACACCACCAGGTCGAGCAGCGAGTTCGTGCCCAGACGGTTTGCGCCGTGGACCGACACGCACGAGCATTCGCCCACTGCGTAAAAGCCGTTGACCGGATCTTCGTGACCCTTCGACGTGCCCACCACCTGGCCGTGAATGTTCGTAGGAATACCGCCCATCTGATAGTGGATGGTCGGCACAACCGGGATCGGCTCTTTAATGCAATCGACGTTCGCGAACTTCAGCGCGATTTCGCGGATCGACGGCAGACGCTTCATGATCGTCTCAGCGCCGATGTGCGACAGGTCGAGCAGCACGTGATCCTTGTTCGGACCCACGCCGCGGCCTTCCTTGATTTCCTGGTCCATCGAACGCGAAACGAAGTCGCGCGGCGCCAGATCCTTCAGCGTCGGCGCGTAGCGTTCCATGAAACGCTCGCCATCCGAGTTACGCAGAATGCCGCCTTCGCCGCGCACGCCTTCGGTAATCAGCACGCCCGCACCGGCCACGCCAGTGGGGTGGAACTGCCAGAATTCCATGTCTTGCAGTGCGATACCCGAACGCGCAGCCATGCCCAGGCCGTCACCGGTGTTGATGAACGCGTTCGTGGATGCTGCGAAGATCCGGCCTGCACCGCCCGTGGCGAACAGCGTGGTCTTGCCTTCGAGGATATAGACGTCGCCCGTTTCCATTTCCAGCGCGGTCACGCCGAGCACGTCGCCGTCGGCGTCGCGGATCAGGTCCAGCGCCATCCATTCGACGAAGAACTGCGTCTTCGCTGCAACGTTTTGCTGGTACAGCGTATGCAGCAGTGCGTGGCCGGTACGGTCAGCCGCCGCGCAAGCGCGTTGCACCGGCTTTTCGCCGTAGTTAGCCGTGTGGCCGCCGAACGGACGCTGATAAATCGTGCCGTCCGCATTACGGTCGAACGGCATGCCCATGTGTTCCAGTTCGTAGACGGCGTTCGGTGCTTCGCGGCACATGAACTCGATCGCGTCCTGGTCGCCGAGCCAGTCGGAACCCTTGATCGTGTCGTAGAAGTGATAGTGCCAATTGTCTTCGCTCATGTTGCCGAGCGAGGCGCCGATACCGCCTTGAGCAGCCACCGTGTGCGAACGCGTCGGGAACACCTTGGACAGCACGCAGACCGACAGACCGGCGCGCGCGAGTTGCAGCGAAGCGCGCATCCCCGAGCCGCCTGCGCCAACGATAACCACGTCAAACTTGCGACGCGGCAGAGAATTCTTGATTGCAGCCATTCTTTTATACTCTCCAGAGAATCTGCGCAGCGTAGCCGGCACACGCCAGCAGCCAGACGATCGTCAGGGCCTGAAGGAGGAGACGCACACCGACGGGCTTGATGTAGTCCATCCAGATGTCACGAATACCCACCCACGCGTGGTAGAACAGGGACAGCAGCGTCACGAACGTGGCGAGCTTCATCCATTGCGTCGCGAAGATCGACGCCCAGCCGTCATACGAAAAATCTTGTGCGCCGAAGAACCACACGAGCAGGATGATCGTGTAGACGGCCATGATGGCGGCGGTAATGCGCTGTGCGAGCCAGTCGCGCAGACCGTAGTGCGCGCCGACGACGAGACGCTTCGGGCCGATTCGGTTGTTAGCTGCCATTTTATTAAAATGCTCCGAAGAGTTTGAGCGCGAAAGCGATCGTCAGAACGGACGAGACGACGAGCACGACGATGGACGTTTGCTTGCCCTTCTCTTTAGTCGTGAGGCTATGGCTTGTGTCCATGAACAGGTGACGCACGCCGGCACAGAAGTGAAACAGGAAGGCCCACGCGAGAACCAGCGTGATGAGCTTGACGATGATGTTGGAGAGGAAGCCCTTGAACACATCAAAGCTGAGCTCTGAGGTAAGGCTTTGATCGAAGAGGTACAGCAGGAACGGAAGAAAAACAAACAGCAGCCCACCGCTGACGCGATGGAGAATCGACACACGCCCCGCTAGTGGGAGGCGATACGCCGTCAATATCTGCCCGATACCGATGTTCCGGAACTCCGGTCTCGGTTTTTTTACGGCTTCAACCATGCTAGACCCCTACTATGTAGTAACACTAATCCGCAATTTTAGCGCCTTTTTATATCGCGCTGCAGCGAAAAGCCCCACAGGACCTTTGCTGCGCACGCGACAATGGCGTCATCAAGAAGGTGCCGCGCGCAGTACGTGGCACTCGTTTCCCCAGTTCGAACCCACTTCACTTCCAGTCCCGTTCAACTGAGATCGTTCTGATAGTAGTACCCAGTTGTGACATACCATCCACGCCGCACTTCGACGGGACGGTCTCCATAGGTATAGGACACTCGCTCTACCGATAGCAACGGAAATCCGGCCGGCACATGCAACAGATCGGCGACCGTGGGGTCGGCCGCTACTGCCCGAATCTTCTCGGAGGCCCGGATCATACGGGTTCCGAACTCCGTCTCGAACATCGCGTAGAGCGGCCCCTTGTACTCC
>JBEKNG010000074.1:0-12698 GCA_049523075.1 Paraburkholderia sp. | reverse complement strand
AGAGGATCACCTCGCGGTTCGCCGTGAAGGTGCGCGCGCCGCCATTCTGCTTGACCACCACGCCCGTCGCGCGCTTGCTGCTGTCGAACAGCACCTGGTTCACCAGCACTTCACGTTCGACGGTCAGATTCTTGCGCTCCAGCACCGGATGCAGGTACTCGAAGCTGCTCGACGAACGCTGCCCCTTGCGCGTGCTTACGTCATAAATGCCCGAGCCTTCGAACTGCGCGCCGTTGAAGTCGTCGGTGCGCTTATAACCTGCCTGCGCGCAGCCCTTGAGGAACACGTGGCAGATCGGATGCACCGCATCCTTCATCGGCGAAATGCGAATCGGGCCATCGGCACCGTGATACTCAGTATTGCCAAGCGGATGGGATTCGAGCTTACGAAAATACGGCAGCACGCCCTTGAACGACCAGCCCTTGTTTCCAGCCGCGGCCCAGTCGTCGAAATCGTGCGGCTGGCCACGCACGAAGATCATCGCGTTGATCGAGCCGGAGCCGCCCTGGACTTTACCGCGCGGGCAATAGATTGGCCGGTTCTCGAGTTCCTTTTCGGGCTCGCTGTAGTACATCCAGTTATAGGTTTCGTTGTAGTACGTCCTGGTGAAACCCACTGGAACCCTGAACCAGAACGAGCTGTCCTTGCCGCCCGCTTCGAGCAGCAGCACGGAATGCTGACCCGATGCCGTCAGACGATTGGCGAGGATGCAGCCCGCAGAGCCCGCGCCGACAATAATGTAGTCGTAGTTCATGGTGTATCGCGCCACACGGCGTCTGCTTCATTGAATGCGAAAGTAAGATTCAAGCTCAACCCTTGGCCGGCGCGAGATCCTTGACGTCCGCAGGCTTCGCGGCCATCTGCAGATGCAGTCGTTCGCCCGTGTACGGGGAATGCTGGCGCACCACATCCATGTTCAACTCCACACCGAGACCCGGCTCCTGTGACGGAATGATGTAGCCGTCCTCCCAGTGGATCGGCGTTTTCAAGATCTCTGCGTGGAAACCGCCCCACGTACCGATGCTTTCCTGAATGAGGAAGTTCGGCGTGCAAGCCGCCAACTGAATACTGGCCGCGGCGCCCACCGGGCCGTTGTAGAGGTGCGGCGCGATCTGCGCGTAATACACCTCGGCGATGCTCGCCACTTTCTTCGCTTCGAGAAGGCCGCCCACGCGCGCCACATTCAGTTGCAGGATCGATGCGGCACCCGCTTCCAGCAGCTTGAAGAATTCATACTTGGTGGTCAGTCGCTCGCCCGCCGCGATCGGAATGCTGGTGTGCTTCGCCACCTGGGCCATCGCCCCTTCCTGCCCTGGCGGCACCGGCTCTTCGAACCACAGGGGATCGTATTTCTCGAGGCGTTTGGCAAGACGGATGGCCGACGACGGTACCATTTGCCCGTGCGTGCCGAACAGCAGGTCGGCCTTGCTGCCCACGGCTTCGCGCACCCTGCGGCAGAAGAGTTCGCAACGGTCCAGCACTTCCATCGACAACTGATGGCCCGAATAGGCCGTGTACGGCCCGGCCGGGTCGAACTTGACTGCCGTAAAACCGCGCTTCACGTTCTCAACCGCACATTCGGCGGCAAGATCCGGGTTGTCATAATCGTATTCCCCCTGGCTATTTTTCGGATACAGGTAGGTGTACGAACGAAGCTTTTCATTGACCATGCCGCCCAGTAGTTGGTAGACCGGCTTGCCCGCTGCCTTGCCAATGATGTCCCAGCACGCCATCTCCAGGCCGCTGACAACGCCCATCATCGTCAGGTCGGGACGCTGCGTGAAACCACTCGAAAAGGCTTCGCGCCACAGCCGCTCGGCGTGATGCGGATCCTTGTCCAGCAGATAGCGGCTGAACACGTCGTCAATGATATGAGTCATCGCATCCGGATGGAACGTCGCAGAATAGATTTCTCCGACGCCTTCAATACCGCAAGCCGTCTTCAGCTTGACGAAGATCCAGTACATGCCACCCTGATGCGGCGGCGGTACAGCGACAACATGCGTTTCGAGCGAAGCAACTTTCATTTACGCACCCTCTTTCCTGTGAAGCATGTTTCTCAACGCAAGCGCAGCAAAGCCACCCAGCGTCGCCACTGCGGCCACATAGCCGAAGTAGAGTTGATAGCCGAATACGCCGGGGTACGTCTGTGTCAGATAGCCGTTGATGAGCGGCAGGAAGACGTCCGGCGAGTAGCCGAGAACGGAGATCAAGCCGATTGCGAACCCCATCGTTTCGACCGGCACATTGCAGCGGTCGAGCAACGACCAGTAGAGTCCGCGGATCGCGTAGGTCAGAATGCCGATGAACAACACGAGCAACACCAGCACCACGTGACTGCCGATGCCAGGTGCCGCGACGAGTGCAAGCAGCGAGAGCGCGGCGAGAAACAGCGCGATCACCAGCACCGAAATCTTGGAGAAGCGGTCACCCAGGAAACCGCCGCCGATGCCGCCAATCGGCCGCATCCACAGCTTGAGCGTCGTGATCGTACCGGCCATCACTACCGACAGGCCGATCGCCCCTTCGTGCAGGTACGCGGAGAAGCTATAGGTCGCCCAGAACACCTGATAGCCGCAGAACACGATAGCGGCGACAAGCCACAGTTCCGGAATCGTTGCGAGCTTTCTGAGGTCGACCAGCACATTGCTGCGTTTGCGCCTGGCAGCGTGATCCGCGGCGACGTTGCTGCCCTGCGGATCCTTCACCAGTCCGAGCACCACGCCTAGCGCGATGCACAGAAACGCGTACAGGTAGACCACCAGCCTGAAACCAGCCGCCACTGGTTCGCCGCGTGTCTGCGTGGTCCATGCGAACAGCGTGATGGCGACCGTTGCCAGTAGTGCTTCAATCAGACCTCGGCCACCGTCGAGGAAGCCGAAGAAACGGCCCTGTTCATGCGCGCCGGCAATCATCGTCACGCGCTTGATCACAGCAGCCCAAAAAGTGAGCCCCGTCGACAGACCCCAGCCGCCGAAGATCACCATCAGCAGATGAAACGACGGCGCCGTCGAATACCACAGACCCAACACACCGGTCGCGATCAGCGAGAAGCAGATGAGCAGTCGTGGCGCGATACGATCAGCCAGCCAGCCGCTTGGCAGATAGCTCAGCAAAAAGATGGTGCCGAGCGACGAATACAGATAACCGAGCTGGCTGTCGGTGATATGAAACACTTCCAGCATCGTCGGCTGGTACACCTGCCGCAGATAGAGAATCGGATAAATCGCGCCAGCGGCGATCACCAGCAGCAGCAACTGCACATAGCGCTGCGTTCTGGTTTTGCGTAAGGCGACGGCGTCGTTGGACAAAGCCAGCGAGGCATTGGATTGCACCGGTTGAGATGACACTGAAGTTCTCCTAATGGACACGAAAGGCCTGCGATGCATTGCTGTACCGGCTTTGTCGGGTCCCCAATATCTTTGTTATGGTTGCAGCGTGCCTGCACAAATCTGCAGGTTGCGAAACAGGCACGCGCTATGCGCGACGCGCCGGATCTGGATACACGTTTGGCTTTAGTACTTCATGACCACGAGGCGGGTCTGCGTGAATTCGAGCATGCCGTGTTTGCCGTCGTCGCCGCCCAGGCCCGAGCGCTTCCAGCCAGCGTGGAAGCCTTGATACGGATCGGCCGGCGTGCGGTTCACGTATAGTTCGCCCGCTTCGATGCCGTTGGCAACTTTCATCGCGGTGCGATAGTTCTCGGTGTACAGCACCGACGAGAGGCCGAATTGATGATCGTTAGCCATCCCGAGCGCTTCATCGAGCGTGCGGTATTTGACGACCGGCATGATCGGGCCGAAAGTCTCTTCCTGGATGATCTCCATGTCCTGACGGCAGTTCGACAGCAACGTCGCTGGATAGAAGAAGCCCTTGCCGTCCGGCAACTCGCCACCCGTCTCCACCCTGGCGCCAGCCTCCACTGCGCGTTCGACCATGGCGTGAATCGACCGGCGTGATGCATCGTTGACGAGCGGCCCCATCAGCGCGGGATTCTCTGCGCGGTCGCCGGATTTCACTGCGCTCATATGCTGCTTGAGCAGCGCGACGAAACGGTCATGCACGCTTTCATGCGCATACACGCGTTCGATCGCCGTGCACAACTGGCCACAATGCGTGGTTTTGGAAGCGACCAGCTCACGCGCAGCCTTGTCGAGATCAGCATCCGGCTCGATGATCGCGGGCGTCTTGCCGCCCAGTTCGAGCGACGGTTTCGCGATGTTCGCCTTGCAGTATTCGAGTACCTTGCGGCCCGCGCCTACGCTGCCCGTCAACGTGATCATGCCGACCACCGGATGCGTGCAGACCGCTTCCGCCACGTCGTGGCTCATTGCGAGGATGTTCACGACGCCTGCCGGCAAACCGGCGCGTTCGACAGCCTTGGCAATTTCGAACGCGGAAGTCGGCGTGTTGTTACTCGGCCGCACCACCACCGTGTTGCCGGAAATCAGCGCGGGGGCGACCTTGCGCATGAACGTGTAGACCGGATAGTTGAACGGAATCAGACAAGCAACGACGCCGATCGGCTCGCGATGCAGAACCAGATTCTCGTCGGGGGTATCGCTCGGAATGACTTCGCCTTCGATGCGGCGCGCCCATTCCGCGTGATAACGGGTGATCTGACCGGCGTAGATGGCTTCGTTGGTGGCGTCGGCGACGCTCTTGCCCGATTCCAGCGCGAGCGCCGCGCCGATTGCGGGCGCGCATTCGGTCAACGCGTCCGCAAGTTTGTGCAGATAGACAGCGCGTTGCGCGGCCGGCAGCTTACGCCAGCCTTTCTGCGCAACCGCGGCAGCGTTGACCGCGGCAACCGCTTCGTCCTTCGAAGCGGCTGCGACGCGGGCAATCAAGGCCTCGGTAGCGGGGTTGTAGACGGAGATGTGTTGGTCGGCTGCGGGTTCGATGAACTGGCCGTTAACAAAATTCCGATCGAATCGCATAGTCCTTACCAAGTGGCGTAGTGCGAAAAACGCATGGCCAACGGCTATGGATTCCATGCCGCCGGTGCATGGATAGAATTCTTCTCCGCGCAGCGAGGGGCGACAAGCGACTAATTTGAGAACCAAACATTCGAAAAACTCATGCTTGGCAGAGGTGCGGTGAGTTAGCCGATCCGCAGCAACGATGCCTGACTTTTCAGCAAGGTCTGCAGTTCATCCGAGTCCGGCCGTGTCCCCCAGTTTCGGGCGCCGGCCACCGATGCAACGGCAATCCATGAGTTGGGCGGAAACCATTCCCGCACGACGGCTTTGCCAAGGAGAATCCGTAGACGGCCGGTTTGCCCGCAATAATCGGCACATAGTTCCGTGCCATTCAGTCGGACGGTCACGAGAAGATGACGTGTGCGCTGCATTGATGTCCCCGCAAGAAAAAGCCTGGCGTGCATAGCGGAATGCCCGGCGGACCTGTGTGAGTTCTGTGACCGCGAAGTGCGGCCCGCGCGATGCCGGCCGCTATGCAAGCGCGGCCGCGCATGCCTGAGCGACCGACTAATGCCCAAGCGCTGTCAATGGCAACGACAATGACGGAAGTCTATGGACGGTTCTCATTTACAGGTGCAACGCGTATGCCAGATTGGTAACGCGACGTTACGGCCACTCGCGGTGAGGAAATGAAAGATATCGCGCATCTGCGTCGTTGCGGACGATGCGCATCCAGTGCTGAGATAGCGCCGTATATGAGGTGATGCGACGCAATCTTGCATCGCATACCGGGAGAATCGAAATGAACAAGGCAATTCTGACCGTCTTCGTGACGGGCGTAGCTGCAATTTCGTTGAGCGTGTCGAGTGCAGCGTTTGCGGGAAACAACGGCGGTGCCGGTAACGCTCATGGTGCCGCGACGGCCGGGATGACCTATCTGGGTGATCCGATCAACAGCCCATGGACGACCAAACCCGCCGGCATGATGATGGATCAAAGCCGCATGAATGTGCCGCCGTCCAGCGACACATCGAACAACCAGACGACGCAAGCCGGGACGGATCCGCAGTAAAGTGCAGCGGCTTCCATCAGTACTACCAACGGAGTCGATGCGCCCCAATACCGCGTCAGCCCGCGTAGCCGTCCTTGCAGACCCGTCCTGCAAGCGCCGGTCCGCGCGCTTCGCCCGATGTGGCGAGGCGCGGCAAATCGCCGATCGTGCGCGCCTTCTGCGTTCGACAGGGTCTCCGAAACCCGCTTCCTCAGGCGCCGACGCGGGTTAGCAGCAGTCGCTATAACTCCGGATTGGCCAGGTCAGCGGCGACGATATGCTCGCCATACACCTGCGCGGACGCCAGCGCCTCCACTTTCGTCGGGAACGGTCCCAGTTCTGGTGCTCCGTCGAACGGAAACAATAGTTTGCCGTCCGTCTTGCGGACCACGTTCAGAACACCGAAAAAGCGCCGATAGCCGGCAAGGCGTGAGGACGCCGAGACTTCGAAATCGCTCTCGGATTTCGCCGGAACGCTGGGGATGAATGCGGACTTGCTCATACACTGAAACGGATTGAATTAGCGGGCGCCGGCGCTGGCCGATCGCGACGCGGTCATACGGTTCGGATTGGGACCGTGACGGGCGCCGTGCCCGCCCAGCCCCTCGAAGCGGCGTTCGCCGCTGTGATCAGTACGCTTCCCTTTGCCAGGGTCCCCAAGCTGCGCCCTCGGCCTTCAGGCGAGTATAGGTGGCGCTTTGTCCCGTTGGAACGTCGGACGTATCGCCGTGCGGCTTTACATCAGTGGTATGCAGCGCGAATGCCTGACGTTCATCCGTGTCGACGGTGACGCGCCCAATGGGCTCCAGAGCGCCGCCTTGCGCGGATTCCAACAGTGCCAGATAAGGGGTCAAACGGCCCCAAAACGACGTCAACTCTTCCTGCAAGTAGTGTTTCATGTATTTCCTGGGAGAGTGTGAGGTGCAGTTTACCCTACCTTAACATTACATTTACCCAACATCGATTTGACGGTCATTTCGCGGTTTAGTGCACACCGCTGAGACATGATGACTGGCAGGTTTGATATCAGCGTGGTACAAAGTCATTCTTCGCGTTCGGTCGCGGGGCGAAGACGCGGCAAACGCGAACGCGACATTTAAATTGAATGGATTAAAAAATGGCAACCGGTATTGTGAAGTGGTTCAATGATGCAAAGGGTTTTGGTTTCATTACGCCTGACGGCGGTGGCGAAGATCTGTTCGCACATTTCTCGGAAGTCCAAGGAAGCGGCTTCAAATCGCTGCAGGAAAACCAGAAGGTCAGCTTCGAAGTGAAGCAGGGCCCGAAGGGTAAGCAAGCGGCTAACATCACGCCGCTGTAACAGGCAGGAACGCCCGTTCCCCCCTGCTGCAAATGGCCCGCCTCGGCGGGCCATTTGCTTTTGTGGCTGCGCGTGGTGGTCACGCCCCGTTGCAAAAACGCGCCGAAGGCCTGCCAGATCGCCCTGCCCGCTGCTCCTCATAGTTCCAGCAAGGCCGCTTTCATCCAGTCGTGCACGGCCCGGCTCAAGTCCTGCTGCGACGTCTCGCGCGAGGAAAACTCCGGCCCGACGACCACCCGAATGTGCCCCTTCCTGTCCGGCCACCCCTTCGCCGGCCAGACTTTTCCTGCGTTGTGCACGACCGGGACCACCGGGGCACCGGTCGCGCAGGCAAGACGAATACCACCCGAGGTCAGCCGCGGCGGCGCATCGTGCGGCACGCGCGTGCCTTCCGGAAATATCACCACCACATCACCCTTGGCAAGCCGTACCGCGCACTCTTGCGTGACCGCCTGATGCGCCTGGCGCGGCGAGCCACGATTCAGGCTGACCATGTCGAGGCCACGCAGCACCCAGCCAAAGAATGGAATGCGCAGCAGATCTTCCTTGAACACGAAGCTGATACGCCGCGGAAACAGTGCGAGAAAGGCCAGTGTCTCCCACGTGGATTCGTGACGGCACAGGAGAATGGACGGCCCCGGCGGAAGATGCTCAAGCCCTTCCACTGAGCAGGTGACGCCAGGTAACCAGCGCATCCATGCAACCATTGCACGACACCATTGCGCCGCCAGCCAATACCGTCCGGATCTTCCGACGAACGGAAACAGCAGCAGAATCAACGCAGAGTAGATCGTGCCGCTGCCGAGCAGGCAGACAATGAAAAACCATTTGATGAACTGGGTGCGCATGAAAAACCGAGTGAATAAAGGATGGAGCACGAAGGTTTCGCGTCGCCGCACGTCGAGGCCGCATGCAACGCGAGACCTTCGAGTCTGACACAAATAAATTTCCACCCTCGTCTGACTCGCAATCAAACCGGGCGACACGGGCCCACCCGCCAAAGCCAAGCCGCTTCAGGCGCCCGGTTCCGTTGCAAAACGTAAAAAACCCTTAATCCGCATGGCGACGCCAGGTTACGCGCGCTCAGCGATGATGCTCGTGTGATCTTGTTCAAGGGTCCGTCATGCATTCATTACCGGCACTGCAAGTGCCAGTTCCGCTCACGCCCCCCTCTGCCTGAACGTATAAGCCATGCCGAAAGTTCTATCTGTGGAAGACGATGAATTGATGATTCACGAGATTCTGAGCTCGCTGTCAGGGCCCGGCTATGAGGTGGACGTTGCTCGCTGCGGACGCGATGGCATCGCCCGGGTCATGACGTGCCCCTACGACCTCGTCACGCTCGACCGCACGCTTCCCGATCTGGATGGATTGACGATTCTCTCGACCATGCGCGGCGCGGGCATCGATACCCCCGTGTTAATGGTCAGCTCCATGTCCAACGTCGACGAGCGCGTTCGGGGCTTACGGGCAGGCGGCGACGACTACCTCACCAAGCCCTTTGCACGCGAGGAGATGGTCGCACGCGTCGAAGTGCTGTTGCGGCGCAAGACCCCAACGCGCACCGCCGAGACTCGCCTTCAGATCGGCGACCTTGTGCTTGATCTGCCCAAGCGCAAGGCAAGCCATCACGGTGAGGAGCTGGACCTCCGTCCAACCGAACTCAAACTGCTCGAATATATGATGCGCCACGCAAGCGAGGTGCTCACCCGCACGATGATTTTCGAAGGCGTCTGGGGTAGCCGCTTCGACCCGGGCACCAACCTGATCGACGTTCATGTGGGGCGCTTGCGCAGCAAGTTGGCCGCGGCGGGCGAGGATCCGCAGATCCGTACTGTCAGGGGTTCGGGTTACATGCTGAGCTAGACGCTGTAACTGGTTAAAAATCTATTCACTTTCATGCTCGCGTTGCGATAGGCCTACCTCTCTATTCTGCTTCTTACCGAGACGCGCATCGCGTTATGCGGTACAGCCCGGATCTATCCCACCTCTTCCGCATGAAGGAGCAGTCATGAAAGCACTCACAATCGCAGCCCTGTTGAGCATTCTCGCAACCGGCACGGCATTCGCCCAAAGCAATCCGGTCGCGACGCCCGACAATTCCACCACCACCGTGGCGATGTCGACCGCCCCGCAGCAGGACGGTGCATGGGTTGCGCCGACCGGCCAGGCCGTCGCGCCGAAAACCCGCGCTGAGGTCTATAACGAACTCGTACATGCGGAAAAGGACGGCCAGCTCGCCTACCTGAACAGCACCGTGTACGCGCATCCGTAATGTTTCGCGGAATATACGCCGCCGAGTATAAAGGGTCGAGCAAAGCGGGTTGCCGGATGGCCTGCCCGCTTCAGTGGTTCGTCCCACGTCACACGCACAGATCGATTCAGCCGTTATCACGCTCGCCCGTCTCGCGAGGCGTTTTCCAGACGCAGCCAGCCGGCACGACTGCCCGCACAAGGCCTATCGCGACGCCAACTGATAGCCGAACCGGCTAATGGTCTCGACCCTGGCGCTAAACCCATCCAGTTCAAGCTTTCGCCGCAGACGTGACACCACCAGGTTGACGCTGGCGGGATCGACATCCTCCTTTTCCGGCCAGGCGTATCGGATCAACTGATCTCTCGCAACCGGCGCATTCGCCTGACGCAGCAGGCATTCAATCAGCAGATATTCGCGCTTGGTCAGCAACACGCGCTTCGTGCCTTCGACGAGGTCACGGGTCAGCGGATCCAGTTTCAACGCCGGTGTATTGACAGGCGATTGGGTCGCGTGGGCCGAGCGCGCCACTGAAGTCCGGTGAAGCGCAAGCATGCGCTCCTGCATCTCGAGAAACGAATACGGTTGTACGAAGCAGGCGTCCGCACCGGCGCGCAACACGCGGGCGCGATCTTGCGAGGTGCCGCTTGCGAGCGCAACGATCACAGAAGGCGCGCGCGGCAACTGGGCCAGTTCGGGCAACGCGTCGAAGAGTGCCGTCGTGAGGGACAGGCCCACCGCGGAAATAACAATGGCATCGAACTCTTCGTGCGAGGACAGATAGAGCGCATAACGCAGGTTATCCGCTACCTGTACGCTGTGCGCGCTCTCCCTGAACGCCTTATGAAGGTAAACCGTCTCCGCCTCGGAGGACGAAACCAGCAGAATTCTCATCTAGTGTCGGGCCTACTGCAGTTTGTGTGGCCAGCAATCGACTGTGATCGTCGTTCCGGTATCTTCGCCACCGATCCGGAGTTCGAAATCATGCAAACGGATGATTGCGGAAACAATGCCGAGCCCGAGCCCCGTGCCCGGTATGTGGCGCGTCTTCTCGACGCGGTAGAAGCGGTTAAGCACCGCGTTGCGCTCGCTCACCGGTATGCCCGGTCCGTTGTCGACGATCACGAGTTGTGAGCCTGAGCGACACGCACACAACTCGACGCTGACATCGCCTCCCTCCGGCGCAAACTTGATCGCGTTATCAAGCAGGTTGCTAAAGGCCTCGAACAGCAACGCCCGATCAGCGTGGACCGGGTCGACCGGTTCGGTACGCGATTGCAGCTTGATCGACTTTTCTTCTGCGAGCGGCTGATACAGGTCGCATAGTTCGTCTACGAGCGTCTGCAGGGACACCACGTCGAAGCCACTGCGCCGTTGCAAGGCGCCGATCTCCGAGATGCGCAGCATCGCGCCGAACCGGTCGAGAACAGAATCTGCCTCGACGCGAACGTTAGCAACCAGCGTGTTAGCCGCCTCGTCGCCACTATCCCGCACCCGCTCCGCGAGGTTCGCCAACTGCAGACGCAAGCGCACGAGCGGCGTGCGCAGGTCGTGCGCAATGCCGTCGCACGCGCCTTTGACCTCGTTCATCAACCGCTCGACTTCCGCAAGCATGTGATTGACGAGGTGGCAGAGCATGTCCAGTTCATCGCGGCCGCCAATCGGCAAGCGTTGCCCCAGATCGCCATTGGCGATGCGGGTCGTGACGCGCCGCACGTCCGCGACCCGCCGCATCTGACGAAGACTCAGCAGGAGGCCGGTCACGAGACTGATGACCAGACACAGCACGCCCCCACCAATCAGCGCCTTGGTCAGCTCTTCGCGCACATGCCGCACATCGGCAAGACTGCGCCCGATGACCAGTCGGTCGCCATCGCCGCGGGTCGCCCCCATGACACGTACCGTGGGCGTCGAAGGATTCCCTGCGAGCATCAGCGTGCGGCCCGTGCTCGTATCGAGGGATTCGCCCGGCTGATCGAACTTCACGCCGGGAGGCAACGTCATGATGTCGCCCGCGAGCCGATGGCCGTCCGGCGCAAACAGGCCGTAGTAATTCGTATGCCGGTTCTCGCGCTCGATCCGTTCGTCTATCGAGGATGCAAGGCGATCGTCGCTCTTCGAGTCGAAGTAACGCATCTGCCAGCGAATTGCGCTATCCGCTTCGCGCTCCATCGCCGTACCCACTGAGTATTCGAGGAACCCCAATAGGGCCATGAAACACGCGGTAAAAATCGCGGCATAGGCCGACAACCATCTAAACGTACTGGTATGCCAGCGTTGGTCCGAACGGCTCGCTGAACCCGTGTTGTGTGTCTCGGTGGAGCTCTCCGTTCCCCGTACTTTGCCAAATTCCACAGCGGACACAGTCATCGGCTCCTCGGTTGTTGATTCGTTGAGAATGTGAGCCCAATTGGCATCCTCGCAGCGGGATCTGCCATGAATCGAATGGGGTGAGAGTAAAACCACATGTTGAACATCCGGGAGTTGCACGTGACGCGCGTGGATCTGCCTGGACCGGCTCGACAGCGGGTAAATTCCTGGGCGTTCCCCACGAGCTACGCTGCCTTAAAACATTTTCATCTACGTGCGGGTTGCGCTTGCCACCAGGTACAACGCCGTCAGATTGCATGTTGCGTCCCGTCAAGGCATGGTCACAATCGCCACAGTTTCGGCATCATAGCTCTGTGCGAATAAATACCAGGCCGCACAAAGATGAAAAACCCGTAAACTTGTACCCATTGCATGAACGTCACGACATGTTCTTTACACTGACCCAACTGCAAGCCTTCGCGCGAGTCAAAAAAACTTGCCTCTGCCTGCACCATCGCAATACGCCAGCGACATGCCTTTCGCCACACACTCCACAGCCAATGCAATTCTGAGTTTCACAATTTGCCTTGCAGATCGTGTGTGCCAGTAATCAGCATTCCTTCCAATTGATCAAAGGAGATTGCGGTAACGTTGCTCTGGTTTCACGCTGCTGTGAGAGACGCGTTACGGTGCAATGGCGCGTCGGACATTGCACCGCTTGCGCTCACCGTTTGCGCACATCCGACGACCGCGTTGATGAGAGAAGGCGTCCTATCGTTGCCGTCATCGGCCGCGGAAAATATTGCACTGCGGCCCCATTGCGCAGCGCGGCCCGCCCGA